>CAZAHZ010000017.1:3594-21763 GCA_964485055.1 uncultured Candidatus Cloacimonadota bacterium | reverse complement strand
GAATTCTTTTGATTAAAAATTATATAGAGAATATCTAAAGCAGAACAACTTAACACAATCTAACATTATTTTGTTAGATTGTGTTTAGTTGTTCTTCTCTTATATCTGAGATAGAGACTCTTAAAGCCAAAGTAAAAAATAGGACAAGAAAATATTGACAGGGAAAATGAGAATATTAATAGTATAAATATGAAAGAAGCAATGTTTTATGAGAAGAAGGAAGATGGCAGTGTTATTTGCCAGCTTTGTCCAGCGAGATGTCAGATAAAATCTGGGGAGACTGGAAGATGCAGATCACGAAATAACAAAAATGGCGTGCTTTATGCCATGAATTATGGCAAAACTGTGTCTATCAATCCGTATGATCCGGTGGAGAAGAAGCCTTTATATCATTTTCTACCAGGTACGAAGATATTATCACTAGGAGCTAATTACTGCAATTTACGCTGTAATTATTGCCAGAACTATGAAATTTCACATAATAAGGCTGTCACGACAGAAATAACAAAAGAAGAAATAAAACGATTATTAGAGAGATATGAGTTAGAATCAATTGCCTTTACTTATACTGAGCCGGTTATCTGGTACGAATTTGTTTATGACACCTCAAAATATCTTAAAGAGATAGGGTATAAGACAGTTATGGTAACAAATGGGTATATTAATCCTGAACCCTTACATTCACTTCTCCCCTACATTACAGCAATGAATATAGACCTGAAATCAATCAAGGACGAATTTTATATCAAGAATTGCGGAGGAAGAGTTAAGCCGGTTCTGGAAACAATACGAGAAGCAGCCAGGAGTTGTCATTTGGAAATAACCAATCTACTGATCACGGATGAAAATGATAGTGATGAAGATATAAATGATTTAATAGATTTTGTAGCTTCTGTTGATAAGAGGATACCGCTTCATTTTTCCCGATATTATCCCTGCTATCAATTAAATAATCCGGCAACAAAACCGGAACGGCTTAATTATGCCTATGAGCAAGCCAGACTGAAGCTTGACCATGTATATCTTGGAAACATAAAGTTTAAGAATTATCTATTTTGTGAGAATTGTAAAAAAGAAATAAGTATTCGAGGATACGGCATTCCCCTGGACTTTAAAGAAGGGAAATGTCCATATTGCGGACATATAAATTATGGAATCTGGCAGAATTGATTATAAAAGTGGATTAAAGTTACTGAATAGAGCCGATATTTCTTTGATAATAATGCTGTTGCTATTCATTATAATGATAATTATCTATCAGATTCCCAGGAAAGGAGCAAGTTTTCTGGAAGTAAAATACGATAGTCTTATAATGGGTAGATATCGGCTGGATATTGATCAGAAAATAGAGATCAATGCTGGAACAGTATTAGAGATAGCATCAGGAAAGTTCAGACTGGCAAGCTCAGTTTGTCAGGGTCAATATTGTGTAAAGCAGGGATGGAGCGTTAAACAGCCAATAATTTGTGTACCTCAGAAGCTAATCATTTCAGTGGCAGGCGAAGAAGAAACTAAGAAGATGTTGATAACTTATTAAATATATGGTTTTTGAGCAGTAATGATCAATCTATCTGAGTTCCTTTGATAGGGATGAGAATAATAATCTCCCAGAATTTCGATAATACTGAAACCAGCTACCTCCAGAAGAGATTTCAATTTCTGCATCGAAACGGATTTCAGGGAAATATCGTTAATGAAATCATAAAGTCTGCCATCTGAGAATTCGATTTTATAATAATCCTGCCAGGTTCTTATTTCTGAGATCAATTCAGTTTCCCAAGATGTAAACATAGTGATTTGAGCCTGAAGATCATTATTAAATTCAGAATAGAGTTTAGAGAAATTCATGGAATCAGGAGGTGAAAGAATATTATTATCGAGATCAAGACATATAATTCCATGAGGTTTAAGATGTTTATGAATTGAATGGAGGCATTTAATTTGATCATTAGCAGTTAGCAGATATTGAAAAGCCGAGTAGGGAATTAAGCAGGCATCAATAATCGCTGTATCCAGTGAAAAACTTCTCATATTTGCCTGAATGATATGCAGCTCTCCCCCACAACCCGAATTCAGATAGCTACTTTTTAAAATATTTAACATTTCATGAGAATTATCAAGAGCATAAACCTGGAAATTATTACGGATAAGAGGTATTGTAATCCAACCAGTGCCAGCACCAAGTTCCAGAATTATGGAGCCGTATTTATTAGCCAGTTCCAGCCAGAAATTTATTTCATTATGTCTGTCTCCACAGATAATCCGGGTTTCCCAGTCACAGATACTGGGATATTTAATATCAGTCATAATCAATCTTCAAAGAAAGGATTAAGTCTTTCGATTTCTTCAGACTGGAGGATTTCAAAGACTTCAGCGGGAGATTTCGCAGCTATCAATTTTTCTTTGATTTGATGCTGATGACCGAAAATTCTGGCAACATGAGCGAGAACGTTAAGATGCAGATCGTAGCTTTCCTGGGGAGTGGCGATCATAATAATAATATGTACCGGTTGATCATCAATAGAATTGAAATTAATGCCATTTGTAGAGATACCGATAACTCCCATAATTCGCGGACCACCTTGAATAATGGCATGCGGAATGGCGATATTACTGCCAATACCGGTTGAGAAATCCTCTTCACGCTCATGCACAGAAGCTTTTAATTTTGGAAGTGTGATATATTCATGGCATTTATGTGTCCGGAAAAGGAATTCTGTAAGCGTATCAAGAGCCTGCCATTTGTCCTGCGATTCCAGATTGATCATAATATATTCTTCCTGCAGGAATTCCAGGAGTCTGATCCGGTCTTTATCAGCTTCCCCAGCCCGTTTTATTGCCATTCCGGTAAAGATAGGACCTAATAATTCATAAACAACGACCGCAGTAAGGATGATAGCAGTGATCTGAGAGGAAATGGCATTAAGAAAAGGCGAATTTGCACAAAGCATCACCAAACCAATAGCGAGACCGGCAATGGGAAACATGCTGAAACCAATACTATTTTTAATAGTACTGGTAGAACCAGCGAGATAGGCACCCAGAGAAGGTCCAATGATCTTACCAACAAAACGGCTGGCAACCAGAGCGCCCCCAGCGACACTAGCCAGGGCAATTGCTTTAAAATCAAAGTGCGTTCCGGATAAGACAAAAAATAACGAAAAGACTTCTTTTTCGATGTCGGTGAAAGCACCGAAAAGTTCATTTTTAAAACGTGATCTATTAGTGAGAATAATACCCAGGATCAGGCAGGAGAGGATGCCGGAAAAGTGGAGTGATTCTGAGGCACCGACAGTGATAATGACGGCTAATATAACCATAGTCAGGAAGGAAAGGCGGGTTTTATGCTTTTCAGTAAAATAAATTATACCAAAGCCGACACTACCCCCGACAATCAGGCTTTCAAGCAGGAGAAGCAGAGGATTATAAACTGTTTCCAATAAAGAGATACTGGAGCTTTCGGAATGGGCAAAAAGGTAGTAATACACAGTATAAAAAATAAGTATCACCAGCACATTATTAAATGCTACAGAGGCTAACAGGGTTTTGGTAAATATACCTTTCGCTCTTTTTTCACGGACAATATTGATAGTGGAGCCAGGAGCAGTGGTGATGGCAATTGCAGCGATCAATAAAGCAGATGCCAAGGGCAATTTGACCAGGTAATATAATACTGTAAAAATAATTGAGAATGTGATAGAGGCATCGCAGACAGTTATCAGGAAAATCCTTGTTCCGGCATTATGCAGTTTCTGGAAATCCAGATGGCTTCCTATGGCAAGTCCAATAAAGCCAAGAGCAAAATTAGTGATGGGTCGGAAAGAATCATATATACCCAGATTGAATAGATTCAAAATATGAGGACCTATGATAATACCGCCAATGATCTGCATTGTAACGGAGGGAAGATGAATTAGACGTGCCAGTCTGGAAAACAGGAATCCGATTATGAGTATTGTAGCGACAACAAAAAGTACATTAACTTCTTCCAGTAAGGCTCGTTCGTGATGCATCCAATAAAAAAGCTGTTCTTTCATGTGGAAACGTGCCCCTTATATCTGTTCGCCTTTTAATGTCCAGCCCACAGCATCAGTAATCTTTACCTGGACAAATTTCCCGATAATGTCGTTGTTTCCGGGAAAGACCGTAACCTTGAAATCACGCGTTTTGCCAGCGACTTCCTTTTCCGATCTTCGACTGATACCTTCCACATAAATTTCACAGGTCTTCCCTATCTGGTTTCTATACTTGAGGTAAGTGATCTTTTCCTGTTGACTGATAAGTCTTTGCAAGCGTTCCAACCTGACATCTTCGGCAACCTGGTCCTGGAATTCAGCAGCTTTTGTGCCTGAGCGGGGAGAGTATTTGAACATAAAGGCATAATCAAATTCAATATCCTTCATCAGATCATAAGTTTTGCGGAATTGCTCTTCAGTTTCACCCGGGAATCCGGCAATTACATCAGTAGTGATGGCAATACCCGGCATAGCTTTACGCAATTTTCTGATTAGTTCGTAATAATGAGAGGCTGTATAACCGCGGTTCATTCTTTTCAATATTTGATCATCACCAGATTGCATAGCGAGGTGAAAATGTTCACAAATCTTATCAGAATTAGCCATAACGCTGATCAATTGATCTGAAAGGTCTTTTGGGTGCGAAGTAGTGAACCTGATCCTTCGGATACCATCAATCCTATTAACCATTTCTAATAAGTGAGGGAAATTTATATCCTGATATTGATAGGAATTCACATTCTGACCGAGGAGCATCACTTCCTGCCTTCCCTGCTCAGCAGCGATAGTGACATCTTCAATAATTTCCTGATAACTGCGGCTGCGTTCACGACCACGGGTATAAGGAACAATACAGTAGCTGCAGAAATTATTGCAGCCACGCATAATAGTAATAAATGCTTTTAGCGGGTCCTGGTGATGAGGAAAAATTTCAGGATAAACCTGCTGGTGATTAATATCAGTGACGCTGATGAGTTCCTGGTTAAAAACAGAACTGATGATATCCGGCAGTTTGTGATATTGATCAATACCGACAACGAAATCAACTCCAGTACTGAGATCAAACAGCTCCCTGCCCAGTCTTTGAGCCATACAGCCGATCACTCCTATCTTGACCTTGCCGGATAATTTATACTTCATCTCATTATTGATCCTTCCAAGGACTCGATCTTCCGCATGCTGACGAACAGAGCAAGTATTAAAAAGAATAATCTGAGCTTCTGAAATATCTGCGACGCATTCATGTCCGTTATTTTCCAGGATAGTCATAACAAGTTCACTATCGGCAACATTCATCTGGCATCCGTAGGTTTCAACAAAGAATTTCATTTAGCTACCAGATAAGTCAACTGGTGAGTGATTGAGATGATCATCAGCATTGAGGATGATATTACGAAGGGCATCAACATTCTGAGCTTTAAGCAATTTTTTAATGAAATCGGACTGATGAACTATCTGGGCAATTTTAGCCAGAGTTAGAAGGTGAAAACATCTATCATCTTTTGAACCTGCAATAATAATAATGATCTTAACATTTGGAAAATCTTCCGCGAAATATACACCTTGTTGTGTACGGGCAAAAAGAATCTCAAACCCCTTTTCTTCAGGAAGAATAATATGAGAAATAGCCAGATCTTGAGAAATTACAGAAGAGCATTCATCTTTGCAGATAATTAATTTATTAAATATCTCTCTTTCACCACAATCTAATGTGGAATTGAGTTCTTTCGCGATCCGGGCAAAGAATTCTTCTCTGGTTTCCTTGTTTTGAATATCAATAACAGGGCAACTTTCAATTAGATGATAAAACCTATCCTGTAAAAGACTATCTGTTTTCAATATAATGTCACGTAATTCTTTATCTGGTTCAGCAAAATCAAGTTCTGAAGATTTAACCTTTCTGATCAGATTTAAAATAGCATCATTACGATTTGAGTGGATTTTAGCATATAATAAATACCAGATCAAGCTAAACAACATAAAAATTCCAGAGATCATCAGAGATAATGCACCCATTTCAAAAATCAGAAAAAAATATATTAGAATGGCAATTATCTGTAACCAGGGAAAAAGAGGAGATTTACATTCAGGCTGGTAGTTCTGAATATGGCTTTCACGCAAAATGACCACAGAAAGATTTTTAAGTGAAAATAAGATCAGACAAATCGTTGAACCAGTTTTAACCAGTGTTTCCAAATCAAGGAATAAGATCGCAATAGCCATAAAAAAAACTGTTATTGCAATTGCAAGATGGGGAGTCTGGTAGTCTTTATTAATCCGGCTGAAAAATACCGGTAACAGTTTAGCATGGCTCATCGCATAAGGGATACGGAAAGCTGCCGTAATTCCTGCACTTGTGCTTGAGATAAAAGCAATTAAGGCAGCGATTGCCAGAAAAAACATACCTGTCTGTCCCCCGAAAGTCCGAGCTGCATCCGAGATTGGAGTTAAAGTAGCACTGCCATTGGCTTTTACTATATTATCTCCCAGTACACCAACAGTGACAAAAACCACCAGCGTATAAATAATTACGATGATTAAGAAAGTTAAAATTATCGTGACCGTCAGTTTTTTATCATAATTCCTTTTACTTTCTATAGTACTTACTGGTCTGGTCAACCCGCTATAAGCAATAAAGATCAATCCAACAGCGGCAAACAGGTCTCGCGTGGAGCTGTGAATAGATATGGAGAAATTATCTAACTTGATATTGCCGGAACCAAAAAATAAAAATAAAGCAAGAATGATAATCAAACCAACAACCAGCCAGGCTTGCAACTTTTGTACATGTTTTGTGTTGATCAAGTTGATAACCAAAAATAACATACAGAAAAACAATGAAATAAGCTTGACCTGATTGTAATCAATACTGGGAAACAGGATAGTCAATAAAGTGCCAAACCCCAGGAGAGCGAAGGCGCTTTTGATTAACAGAGTGAACCAGGCTGCCATTCCATTCAGTGTACTCAATCCAGAACCAAGACTTCGGTTAAAAAAAAGGTTTTCTCTTCCGGTTTTTGGCATAGCTGATGATAGCTCCATTTGACTTAATAAAGTGGGTATAACCAGCAATCCGGCAATAAAATAAGCGATGAAGGAGGCAGAACCAGTTTTTAGATAAACCAGTCCTGGCAAAATAAACAAACCTGAAGAGATCATAGAACCTGCATTCAGGGTGAAAATATCAAATACACCCGACTTTCTCTTAATTCCCATATTTATTCCTCTGATTTCAGACTTGTATCTATTAGAGTAAAACTATCTTAAATTGTCAATTATTACCTATTATTCATACTGGCATCCCCCCGAAAAATTTTAAAATATCTCCTCTACCGTACGGGCAGACACAAATGTCTGCCTCTACATTTTGTAGTAACATAACTATCTGTGTAATATAACAATATCTATATCTGGCTGATATAAAACAGGGGGATGCCTGTTACCTATTATTCATAAAAAAGTCCCGAAACCAGCTATTGATTCCGGGACAAATTTCCAATCCTATGATCAGATTATTTCATCATGATCATCTTTGAGGTTTTTTCATAATTCCCGGCAGTAAGCCTGTAGAAGTAAATTCCACTGGCTACCTGACGGTTTCTATTATCAATTCCATTCCATTCTATCTGGAAGTAACCAGGTGCTTTAATCTCATTAACCAGCCGTTTTACCATTTGCCCTTTCGTATTATAAATCTCAAGTTTTACCTGAGATTCTTCTGCTATCTGATAGGTGATCATTGTAGCTGGATTGAATGGATTGGGATAATTTCCCGTCAGAGTTGTTACTAACGGTGTCTCATTGGCATTTTCTCCCATATAGAATAAACAGATAAAATCATCTTCAGCTATATCTGATTCATTATTGGAAGTATAATGTGCAGAAACTCCGGCTGTATATTCCTGACCAGTTTCCCAGCCGGTAATGTTTATAAAATCAAAGAACAATTGCATTGTTTGCCCTACAAGATCACCATCCCGATACACATTATAGTAATCTACGCTTCGGGTTGGTAAAATATCTACGATACTCGGTGAATCTGAAATCTCCAGCATACCTGCAATTACATCATTGCCGCTGTTTTTGTATCTGGCTGGATCAGGTTTATGTGTATTCAAGGCAACTGGATTGGTTCCCGATCTCTCTGAAGTGATCAAAACCTGAATATTCCAGTTTACATCGAGTCCAAGTTCACTTGCCAATTCCCAGTTAGTTCCATCAGTAGTGATCATATCACCATATCCGGCAACAGCAGGACCAGCATCACAGCCGGCAGGGAAATCACCTGCAGGTTGATTTGCAATGGCATATCCCACCCAGAGTTCTGTGGAAGCATCAATTTCAGCGTAAGTGCCTAATTCAATTTCGTTCCATTCATTCACAGTGAAATCATTAACAAGCTGATCTGTAATAATACTGCCTGCATTTTCATCAGCACATACCTTGATAGTGTAATTGACCAGATTTGAGCGAGGGAAGAAGCGAACTGCTGTAATAATCCAGCCATCATAGTCGCTGATATCCGAGGCATCCCAACGAGCAGAAACGCTAAAACTGCCACCATTGGTCAATCCTATGCCATCATCATTGATCCCACTGTCATAGTTCAGAGTAGCGGTTTCAATATCCGGTGCGGGTAGATCCCAGGTAAACAGACCTGTGTCATCATCCACAGCGGGATTTTGTGGTATCCAGATAAGTTCTTCCAGGGTGACCATCAGACTGGTTGCATCATTGATGTTGATATTAGTCTGATAATAATCATTAAAACCATCCAAAGTTATCACCAGGTCATAAGTACCCCTGAATACTTCTCCAAAACTGATCATATTATTGCTTACAATACCGGTATAAATATGCTCAGGATCACCATCCTGGTTAACAAATTCCACATAAGCTCCATCAGAATTATCGCCCGAATCGGTATTGACAGTGATAACGACCGGAACATCCATAGCAAAGGATAAAGTATTTGAGAAGGCTGGATCAGACAGAATATTATTAGTATATAGTGCTCTTACACAATAAACATAAACACCCGGAATTGTCATTTGAGACCAGGTTTCATCTTCCAGTGTAGTGTCTGGGCAAGCTTCAGCCACCATCTCCCAGGCTTCAAAGTTTTCCATATCTATTTCCAATCCACGATAGACATTGTATCCTTCCAGCATTCTACCATTTCGGCTGGCATTGTCCGAAGCTTTTCCTAAGGCAGAAGTCCGATTGCTGAATAATGAAAGATCTTCCATCCGGTTTTCTGGCTCTCCGACCATAACGTCATCTATATACCAACCCTGATAAGTTACGGAACTATCAGAACCAAAGTGGAACTTGAACATTACATCCTCTCCCTGATAAGTTCCTATCTCGAAAGTTGCCTGCAACCATGTCATGTTATGTCCGTTAAAACATTGCTCGCTATTTAGCCCATAAGCTGTCCCATTATATCCACCAACCGGCGGTATCAATGTCCAGGTACTTCCTCCATCAGTTGAAATTTTGATGTTACCACCATCGAATGTAGTTTCTATATCATACCAGTGCCAGAAGGTTAATATCGCATCATCAGAGGGAATTTCTATCTCCGGAGTAACCAGTTCATAGCTGACACTGTTCGGATATTGGGCATTTAGCACCGTCCCCCATACATTAACACCACTATGTGCACCAGCCATGGTGTCCGTACCCCATGCCCAGCCCATATTTGCAACGAATTCTCCATCATCATCCTCAAAATCCCAATCATATCCAGACGGACCGGTTGGTGAATGCCAGCTTAAATAGGCGTTCCCGGTATGGGATTCTTCCACAGTTACATCCCGCGGTGGATATGACAATTCTGTTATCACAATATCAATTTCCATATCTCCATCAATTTCAATATTACCCTCATAAGTCATGAAATTAAATAATTCCACTTCTATATCGTAATTGCTCATCCAGATACCACTTATAACGCAAACACCTGCATCATCAGCATAACCCTCATATTCAGGGAAATCTCCTTCGGGATCAGGTATAGTTGCTTCCAGGTGTACATAAGCTTCTGCTGGAATATCTCCAACATTAGTAGTCAGATTAATTGTCAAAACAGCATACATATTAGCTGCCAGCCAGTTACTGAATCCTGCTTCAGCATATACTCCGTTTGTATATTCTGCTTTAACTGCATAGCGATAAACATCTGAACCTGTAACATTTGCCCAGCTTTCATCAATGTAGGTTGTATCAATAATATCTTCCACTATCAAATCCCAGTCATCTACATTAGCTTCATCACCCATCAGTCCTCGATAAATGCTGTAACCTTCCAGTGCCCTGCTGCCTTGATGCAAAATATCTCTGGCTCTATCTTCAGGAGATCCTACCCGTACATCATCAATGTACCAGCCGGGATACTGAACTGAACTGTCAGAACCAAAATGGAATTTTATCATGGCATCTTCGCTATCATATTCACCAATCTCAAAGGTCTCAAATTCCCAGTATTGCTGATTGTGACTGGTAAAACACGGCTCGTTTGGTATTCCTGCATTTCCCGAATATCCAGTTAAGTTTGGATAATCACCTATTGGATGGATAACTTGCCAGGTAGCTCCTCCATCAATGGAGATTTTAACATTTCCCCCATCAAGATTCGCTTCTGTATCATACCAGTGCCAGAAGGTCAACACGGCATCATCTCCAGGTACTACAAATTCCGGCGTAATTAGCTGGTAATTGCAAGAGGCAATATAATTACCATTAAGAACTGTTCCCCAGACATTACTGCCACTATAGGCTCCGGCAGTTGCATCTGTTCCCCATGCCCAGCCTGCCATTGATATAAATTCTCCATCATCTTCCTCAAAATCCCAGAAAGACTCCATACTGGGAGACGGTGAGTGCCATTGCAGGAAAGCAAATCCGTTCTGATCTTGTTCAACCATAACATCATATACCGGGAAAGCAAGCTCAGTAATCATTGCTTCCACGGTCATGTCGCCATCAACATCAATATTACCTTCATAAGTTGCATAACCTTCAAGCTCAGCTATAAGATCATAATTCCCGTAATACACACCACTGAAGATTATCGTCCCCTGCTCATCTGCTATACCGGAATAGAAATAATATTCACCATTCGGATTGGGAACTGTGGCTTCAAGTTCCACGTAAGCTCCTGCTGGAATATCACCTACATTTGTTGATACACTAACTGTGACATTAGCCACGAAGTTTGCTTCCAGCCAGTTCGAAAAGGAAGGATCGGAAAGTACGCCATTGGTATATTCAGCTCTCACGCAGTATTTATAATAATCTGGTTCTGTGATCTGACTCCAGGTTATGTCTTCATAAGTTGTATCCACAATTCCTGCTGCCAAAAGATCCCAGTTCGCAAAATTAGCTTCGTCTCCATATAAACCGCGGTAAATGGTATAGCCTTCCAAAGCGCGATTACCAGGCTGTAAGTTAAGTCTTGTTCTGTTTTCTGCCATGCCTATCATCACATCGTCAATAGCCCAGCCCGGATAACTTGTAACACTGCTGTCAGTGCCAAAATTCCACATAAACATTACATCTTCACCGTTATAAACTGAAAGATCAAAAACTGCTAACTGCCAGCCTGTTGGACCATCAGTATATCCCGGTTCGCCTAATCCCGTAATCACATCATCAGGATATCCACCTTCAGGTGTGATCACTGCCCAGGTGTTGCCGCCATCAAGCGATATCTTTACGTTACCACCATCATAACTGTTTTCACAATCCATATTATGATAGAAGGTTAACTGTATCTCATCAGTATAAATAGTAACTTCCGGGCTGGTCAACTGCCAGTCAGCGTTATTTAAATAATTGCTGTTCAAAGCTGTTGCCCAGACGTATTCACCTGAATTGGAACCCAGATTTGCATCTATCCCCCATCCCCAACCGGCAGCATTATTAGAGATAAATTCTCCATCATCATCCTCGAAATCATAAAAGGTCTGAGCAGCACCCATGGGACTGTGCCACTGTATATCAGTTTCTCCATTTATATTGATAGCTGCCGTAACCTGAGCAGGTGGAAATGCCAGTTCTGTGATCATTGCCCCTACGGTCATATCTCCCGAAACATCAATATTACCCTCATAATCTTCAAATCCTTCCAATGAGGCATATAAATCATAGTTGCCATAGTAAACACCACTAAAAATTATTATGCCCAGATCATCTGCATTGCCTGAATAATAATAATATTCACCACTCGGATTTGGCACCGTAGCTTCCAATTCCACAAATGCTCCCGCAGGTATATCTCCTACATTAGTTGTTACATTAACTGTTACATTTGCCACGAAATTTGCTTCCAGCCAATTTGAAAATGAAGGATCAGAAAGGACAGCATTCGTATATTCCGCTCTCACGCAATATTTATAAAAATCTGGTTCAATGATCTGACTCCAGGTGATGTCTTCATAAGTTGTATCAACGATACCTTCTTCAATCAAATCCCAGTCCTCATAATTTTCTTCATCTCCTTCCAGTCCGCGGTATATGGAATAACTCTCCAACGCCCTGCTGCCCGGGTGCAGTAAATCTCTGGCTCTATCTTCCGGATGCCCTACTCGAACGTCATCTATAAACCAGCCTGGATACTGAACTGAGCTGTCAGAACCAAAATGGAATTTTATCATTGCATCATCGCCGTTAAATTCACCAATCTCAAAGGTCTCAAATTCCCAGTATTGCTGATTGTGACTGGTAAAACATGGCTCGTTTGGTATGCCTGCATTTCCTGAATATCCAGTTAAGTATGGATAATCCCCTATGGGATGGATCACTTCCCAGGTAGCTCCTCCATCAAGGGAGATTTTAACATTTCCCCCATCAAGATTAGCTTCCGTATCATACCAGTGCCAGAAGGTCAACACGGCATCGTCTCCCGGCACTACAAATTCTGGTGTAATAAGCTGGTAATTGCAAGATGCTGCATAATTGCCGTTAAGAATTGTACCCCAGACATTAGTGCCACTATAGGCTCCGGCAGTTGCATCTGTTCCCCATGCCCAACCTGCCATTGATATAAATTCTCCATCATCTTCCTCAAAATCGAAGAATAGCTCACTTGCTCCCATGGGGCTGTGCCAGATCAAATCTACTTCCCCGTCAATATTGATCTCTGCCTCCACATCTGCCGGTGGAAATGCCAGCTCAATCACCATCACATCATAGCTTTCCTCATCTTCTATTACTTCGATCACGCCTTCCCAGGTATCAAAACTGAAAAGATTGACTTCCATATAATACGTTGATTTCCAGATATTGTTCATATAGCAGATTCCTATATCATCAGCAATCCCGTTGTATTGTGGAAATTCGCCATCAGGATCCGGTGCTGTGGCAACCAGGTCAACTTCTGCTCCCGCAGGGATGTCTCCTACATTGGTGGTGATATTCACAGTAATATTACTATACATATCTTTACCCAGCCAGTTGGAAACTTCGGCATCAGAAAGAACCCCGTTAGTGTATTCAGCTTTCACGGCATAGCGCCATAATCCGCTTTCAACTCCTGCCCAGGTCATGTCCAGATAGGTTGTATCTGTAATGCCTGCAGCTATTTCCACCCAGTTAGTTTCATCTCCTTCTTCGCCATAAGGTAAACGGTAAACCCGGTAACCTTCCATGATACGCTCTGGCTCTCGTTGCGGGGAAATGCTCGCTATTGGGATCAATTGCTCATTGTTCTTTGTAAGGCTTTCACGATCTGCTGTACAAAGAGCAAAATCATCTATGAACCATCCTCCATCTACCCCACTTCCATCTGAACCAAAATGAAATTTAAATAAGACATCCTCACCTTCATAATCAGATAATTCAAATACCGCAGTAACCCATCCAGCGGAATTATTTGAATAACAGGCTTCTCCTGGTATGCCCGCATTTGCTGTTGAAGCTGCATCTTCAGGATAACCTCCCACAGGAGTGATTAATGTCCAGACGCTGCCACCATCTATTGAAATCTTTACATTTCCTCCATCCCAGTAGTTTTCAGTATCATAGTAATGACTGAATGTTAAAATTATATCATCTCCACTGATATGAAATTCCGGTGAAGTCAACTGGTAATTTACACTATTCGGGTAAGTTGCATTTAAATCTGTTCCCCAGATATTAGTGCCATTACCGTATGTTGCATCGGTTCCCCAGCCCCAGCCCTGATTAGCAGTAAAATCTCCATCATTATTATTAAAATCAAAGAACTCTTCTGTAGAGTTTACTGGACTATGCCAGATCAGACTGGCTTCAGTATCTTCATCATTTACTACAGCTATCACATCATTCACTGGAAAACTTATCTCATTGACGATCACATCACCCAGATCAAGATCATCAAATCCCAGATTCACTTCACCAACATAAGTCTCATAAAATTCAGTGACTATTGTTAATTGATAGATAGTATTGGCATACACATCGCTGAAAATAAAATTACCCTCATTATCACCGGTAATCTCATAGTGCTCTAAGCCATCCAGACAGAGTTCTGCTCCAGCTATACCAACTGTGGGATTATCACTTCCTACCACTCTTCCAGATATATCGGCATTCTCAAAAGGCGCCAGATCAAAGTCCTGAATGGTTACTTCATCTTCATTGATCATTACCATCACTGTCTCATCATAGTAGCCAAAAAGACTGGCATGAGCTTCATATTCCCCAGTCAATAAACCAGGAAATTCATAAAAACCTTCCCCATCAGTTGTCGCGGAAACTCGATCCTGTTGCGTTAATTCTACCAGCACACCTTCAATACCCAAGCCATTTTCGACGTTATAGACATGACCGTTCATGCTGCCTAATCCTTCCAGACTAACCTCAAATAGGGTGTTAGGTACCCAGGAACAGACTGTTGGTGCGGCTGGGGGAGTGTAGGGATCATAATCTATCGTGTCGCTATACTTGTAGAGACATCTTCCTGGATAATCTGGTGTATTCTCATAATAAAACACATCCAGACTACTATAATAAACTGTGTCCATCACTCGCTCTACCATAATAACAAGATTATCCCCATTATAAACATAAGGTTCATCAAGTTCAATCAGTATCTCTCCTGTCCCTGTAAAAAAACTCAAGGTGCCTTCAAACACCTGCGTTAGTTCCCCGGCAGGTATCCAGGTTGTCGGAAGGGTAGTTAAGGTCGTCTCGCCCATCCAGATGTTGAACGGAAAATCCATTAGATCTTCCACAAAATTGTAGTAATAAGTAAGTTCTGTGATAGCTCCCGTATTAATACCACCTGCAGCAAATTCATCTGCATAATAGATCGTTTCTGTTAAGCTGTTCTTGTAGTAAAATTTTAGTGGGATATTATTAGTCGTTGTTGTCCCATTACCTATCTGAATTTCTTCTGCTAAGACAGGTAGTATCAATATTGCCATGGCAATAACTACAAGAATTATTCTAACCTGTTTCATAATTTCTCCTTATTTTATTTATTTTTATACATTTCTAATAGGTCTATAAGTTTTATTTACTTAATGACCTATCTGTTTTCACTTGTTTATTTTTGATTGTATTGGTCAAGAAGTAATTTAATAGACCTTCATCCCAACGACTTGTTGATATTAACCAGAGAATAGCTCTTAATCTGAAGTTCAGAAATTGTAATCTAACAATAATTTAAATGTATAAATAAAGGCGTATTTACTATTTTAATCGTAGATACGCCTTTATATCAACTTATCAATTCAGCTATTATTTCAAAAGCAGCATTTTGTTAGTAACCACTCCCTTGGAATGAAATAATCTGCTGAAATATATGCCACTGGCAACTGTATTCCCGCTTTTGTCAGTTCCATTCCAGATAACCGAATAATCACCACTCTCCTGAGTCCCTTGATAAAGTTTCTTCACCTGTCTCCCCGCAATATCATATACTGATAAGGTTATTGTACTAGCCTGTTCCAGTGAATATTCAATCTGCGTTGTGGGATTAAATGGATTGGGATAATTACCTTTGATATTTACACCGGATACATCAAGTGCGTTTTCATCATTATTGGAATCGGGATACATGTCTCCAGGACTACGCGGATTTAATCCATATAAATCATAGGAATAATCTACAATTCCCACTATTCTCCCCCAGAAATCATCTACAGAAATAACTATTGGAGGATCAACATCATCCAGATAAAAGAAACTGTCATCTACCTGGCAAGCACCTGTCCCATCTGTTACAAACCATTCCCCATAATCATTCTGGGCTGCTGTTACAGTTACATCATCTATTTTTACTAAACAGCTTTCCAGTGACTCAGATGATGATAATTCCAGGGTTGTCACTGCCAAAGGTTCATGAACAGGCATTGAACCAATCACTTCGCATTCTTCCAAATAACCAAGCTCTGTGAAGCTGTAGTATTCATCTACGGTTGCCGTGATAGTCACCAGGTCTCCCTCTGACAGGCTCCAGACATAAGCTTCATCATAGTCATAAACCATAATTCCGCACCAGGGTCCACCCGCTGGGTCTGCTATAAAGAAGCTGGCATGACCACTATTTGGCGTCCAACCTACTGCCGTGATTACAGCTTCCTCGATTGTTACCACTTGCTCAAGATATGGAGATTCTCCGCTTGGCTCCTCTGTAAACTGAATATCATGGATTGTTATCGCAAGAAGTGAACAAGCCATGAACACGAATAAAATAACTGCTAAAATCTTCTTCATAATTTCCTCCGTTTTTTAGTTTTCTTAGAACTTTATTTCAAATGTCGTTGCTATATTCAATAAAGGAGCAGGTACGACATATAGATTATACTCATCAAGCAGATAATCATTACGCCCGTAATCTGCACCTACGTAACCCTTTGTATAATTCTCATCCCTGTTGTTGAAATTATTGATATCAAGTTTTATCATCAGGTCTTTGTTAAAAAATTTGCATTTATACGTAATATTTGCTCCCATAGTTAGAAAATAGGGCAGTTCGGAACTGAACGTCTCGGTCACGTAATATTTGTCTCCATTTTCATCTATGTATTCCACGGGTCGGTCGTATTCATTCGCCATATTGCAGTAATAATCATCCCACCATTTGAAATCCATTCCATATCTCAAACTGCCTTCATTAGCTAAATAATCGAAAGTATAACCCAGACTTCCCGAAGCCATCCGTTCGGGTGAGTAAGGTACAACATTGCCCAACAGTTCTTCTGCTGGTGTACTACCTATCGATTCGACATCCATCTTATTCCAGCGATTACGACTGATTGTTCCCGAAGCATAATAATCGAAGCCGGAGGTCTTGCCTGATGTTGATAATTCTATTCCCTGATGAGTGGCATCTCCATAATTCGCAGTAATTGTCTGCTCTTCACCATCTACTGGCATCGTTACTCTGCCGATCTTATCTAAATAGTATGTCCGGTAGATATTCAGATTGATTTTCTTATCAAAATCCCTGAATGTATATCCAAATTCATAAGTTATCACTTTCTCCGGTTTGAGTTCCTTGACCTGGACTCCCCCTAAATATCCATCCTGGTTGGGTCCGTAGGTATAACTGTACCAGTCGCTTACTTTTGGCTCCTTGTGAGCTATGGAGTAATTGACAAACATGCTGAATTTATCGGTTGCTTTATAATTCAATCCAAATTTTGGTGATATAAAACTCCAGGTACGCTTGAAATCTTCTTCATTAAACATCTTTACACCGTCTGCATCAACCATGTCTTTCGTATTGTAGATATATTCATCCAGATATTCTCCTGTTCCATAATCAAACAACTGGATAGGATTTTCTTCCACTTCCGAGTAATATTGTGCTGCCTGGATATCTGCCATGATCTTAAACTTCTCGCTCGGACTGATATTTAAACGCCAGTAGCATGATAAATTCTGCACTATACTCGAATAATCATATCTTATCTGCGATTTATCATAGATCAGATACTCAGTTGTGCTTTCATTAGCTGCATAATGAAAATCATTCGATTCCGAAAAATGATCTGCCTGCCAATATCGAAATTCAACACCAGTAATTAATTCTGTTGTAATAGGATTTTTAATTAAATCAAATGTTGAAGTTGCTGTAATTATTGAATTTGGCATTTTAATAATAGTTTTATCTGGTCGTTGTCGTAATGGAATCCATTTAAAATATTCTTGATTATCAT
>CAZAHZ010000017.1:0-3584 GCA_964485055.1 uncultured Candidatus Cloacimonadota bacterium | reverse complement strand
ATTAATTCAAAATACCGATTGATTTTGTTCTGAATATAGGAGTTCATACCAAATTGCTTATGATGATTTTCACTATCATTCTCCAAACTGTTCTCGTATGAAGATGTTATCAGGTTTCCTGCACTCGAATAGCGGAACCTGTAATCTTCTCCCTCATAAGTATAAATATAAAAATCTTCGTTATTAGGGTCAATTATCAAGCCTTCCGGCATCACACCAGTTGTCTCATAAATCCAGGCTGCATGCTTGCCGAATAATCGCCGGTCATTATCTCTATCCGCGTCCATCGGAGATACTTCACCTGTGTCAACATCAAAGTCGTCATTTTTCAGGTATTTTCCGCCCCCGTCTCCCATTGTAACAAAGATATTTGTCATCATCGTAGCGTTATCTGACAATTTGAATTCGTCTCGGATTGAAAACTGCGGTTTGAAATAATAATTCTCCTGATAACCGGAATTATCACGATTATAATTCCTGCCTAATTGATCAAAAAGCTCCGGATCAGAAGTTGTCCTTGCCTGGTTATGGCTTTGCGGTGCTGCTATTAGAGATAAATTAAATTTATGTGCTCCTGCCTTGATTTCCCCCTCTCCACCAAATGACCAACCATCGTAGTTCGTGCCTTCTATATAAGAATCACCTGCTTTACGCTCTACCATCACACTGAAATTACTGTTGCCGATCATTCCGGAATTATAGCGGATTATTGCATTATAGTTAAATGGATTATAAGGATCCTTTTCTCCTTGTCCATTAGCTGTGGACCCAGGGCTGTCATATCCAGTAACTGAAGTCCGTAATACCCATTCAGGTTCCGGTGAAGATTTCATCGTCTCTATATTCAATGAACCACCAAAAGCTCCTGACCCATATAATGATGATGACGCTCCCCGTTGTACCTGCACTGAGTTTACATTCGAGGATAATCCTGTCCAGTTTGACCAGTAAACTTTTTGAGACTCAGGATCATTTACTGGTATCCCGTTGATCAATACCTGTATCTTTTCAGCATCAAAACCCCTGATACTCAAATCCGATTCACCTAATCCCGAACCTGAAGCAAAAACACCTGGTACATCGGCTATTAATTCTGGCATGTCCTGCGTTGTATATTTCCCTGATATATCCTCCATGGACAACTCCGTAAAAGCTACCGGTGTTTCACCAGGTATTGATCGCAGAGCATTAACTGAACTTCCGCTTATCTCAAGGGCATTAACTTGAAGATTAAAATTGATTGTTGTTGTTTCATCGGCTTTGACCTTAATTTCACTCGTCTGTGTTGTATAACCAATCAATTCTATCGTTATGGTATGCTTGCCAGAAGGAATTTCCTTAAATAAAAATTTGCCTTTTGCGTCTGTATATTCCCCTTGCCCTATATCTGTGATACGCACCACGACCTGCTCCAATGGCTCATCTGTCTTGGCTGATTTCACTACGCCGAATACTCTGCCAACTCCGGCTGATAAACTAACTGAAATAATTAAAAATAATAAAAATATAACTAAGCTTCTATTCATCAGTACCTCTCTTCTGTTTATTTATTTTCTCCTTTAGTGTTAGGGAAAAAATAATCTTCTATGGTAAGTTTCTATTTTTTATGGTTAGGATGTAAAGGATTTATTTCTTTTATTTGATTTTTTTATTTTTACTCAGTTTAAAACTTTACAATTTCTACTGGATTATTTATTTATTCTCCATTAGTAAGTTCTTAAAATGTGAGGTTATATGAATAAATTGATGATCTTGAGTCTTGTAATCAGTCTGACTTTTAGTCTGTTTAGTGCTGATTTCCTTCCTCCTGAAAATTATTATCAAGGGTGTTCCGATCTTAACGGTGAACATCTTAAAAATTGCCTCCACCAGATTATTTCCGGACATACCGTATTCCCCTATTTTGGTGATGGGAATATCAGCAGTGGTGAAATATTGATGGAACTGGAACAAGACCCGCAAAATCCAGATAATCTTATCTGCTTTTATTCCGGCTTCTCATACCCTAAATCATGGGCTGATATGGGTTCAAGGGCTGATTACAAAGCCCTGGGAACAACTCAAGACAATAGCTGGAACCGGGAACACGTCTGGTCAAAATCTCATGGCTTCCCCGATATGAATGCCGATATTGCCTATAGTGATGTTCATAATCTCAGACCTGAAGACAGGACTGTTAATACTGCCAAAGGCGAAAAAGACTTCGACTGGGGTGGTTTTCCTGAGCCTGAAGTCCAAAACTGTTTTACGGATGCAGATAGCTGGGATCCTCCTGATCGCGTTAAAGGCGATATTGCCCGCTGTCTCTTCTATATGGCTGTCAGATATGAAGGCTCCGATACTCCTTATGACCTCGAAATCGTTGATTATACGAATACTGAAGGTGAATTTTATGGAAAACTCTCCACCCTGCTCGAATGGCACAAACTTGATCCTCCCGATGATCTTGAAAGACGCAGGAATCACATTATTTTCACCAAATATCAGCATAATAGAAATCCTTTTATTGACCATCCCGAATACGCTTTCCGCATTTGGGGTGAACCTGATTTTACCTCGCGTCTCTCCACTTCATATTCTACTCTCTATTTTGACGCTGTCCAGGGTTCTCCCGCTTTTCAAGAGAATTTTATCGTCACTGCAGTAAATCAATCAAAAAAATTATCTCTTGTTATTGAAGAATACCCTGATATTTTCTCTTTTTACGATAATGTTAATACTGCTCAATTTATTCCTTATAAAGAGTTTATTAACCAGGAAGTAATAATTTATTTTAACCCGATATCACCCGGTTCATTCTCTACAACACTTCTCTTCAGTGGCTTTGAACATGAAGTTTCTCTCAAAGCCCGTGTCCTCCCCAAAAGCGGTATCTGGCTAATTAACCAGGATTTTAATTTATCTCTTGCTGATTTCAATAATACCGTTTTGCAGGGAAATAAAAAATATGGCTGGTATCATTCTTCCTGGGATAACGATATTTTTGTTCAGGTTCGTGGTAATCACAATGAATTCTCTCCCCGTGAAGCCTGGCTCACCTCTTCCCCACTTGATCTGGAAAATATTCAAAGACTTTATCTCAATTTTCGCACTGCCCGAAACGATCTTAAATCACCTGACCAGTTTCAGGTATTCTTCGCTTCCGAACTCCCCGACTTAGGCATTCCTGCGGATGTAGTTAAAATTGAACCTCTCCTTTCTCAAGGTAATTATAACTGGGAAGACAGCTCCTGGCTCATCTTCGATAAAAATCAACTACCTGATAAAGAAAACATTTTCCTCCTTTTCCGCTATTATTATGATGGCGACCCCAAAGGACAGGAAACCTGGGAACTCGATGATATCAAGCTCTATGGAGAATATTGATCATAATGAGGATATATTATGAAAGCATTTGCCAATTTTCTCAAAAAGAAAGGTAAAAAGCCTAATGTCGTGATTGATCTTGTTTTTCGTATTAGGGAATTCAAATCTTACTTAAATGACTTCTTTCAGATTGGAATTCCTGATGTTACTTGTCGGCACATTGACGCATTTACCGAATTCAACATACTTTTACTGGAAAACCCCAAAAACTATCTGCG
>CAZAHZ010000016.1:0-22211 GCA_964485055.1 uncultured Candidatus Cloacimonadota bacterium | reverse complement strand
CCGCTGGCGGTACTCCGCAAGTGGGACGCAGATGGCGACCATTTTAACCTCTCCTCTGACATACCAAACTTAACTGCCAACTTCCCGCCCCACCTGCGAGTATACCAGCGGTGCAAGTCTGCTTGGCTTTATCCTTCATCCAGCAAAATATCGCTAAACACCTTATCCTTCACATAATCTTCATACATTCTGATACTGCTCCTATAATCCAGAAACTCCTCAGGATAATCATCTATTAATTCCTTAGAATACAAACTCCCCTTCCGTTTACCAATTATATCAAGATAATTAGAATAGCTCCAATCCTCAATATGCTCAACTAAACCAGCCTTCACAGGATTATAATGAATATAACGGCAAACCTGCAATACATAGCTCCTCACTGCTATTCTCTTGCTCTGAAGCCTTCCTGCTAAAAGATGTCCTATCAATTTATATTTTGCATTATAATGCAGTGCATAAGATGTAAGTGTATCATTGAATATTCGATATAATGGCTTATCACTATTCTGCTTCAGACAAAAATGAAAGTGATTAGGCATCAGGCAATAAGCATAAACCTCACAAGGATACTTCCTGATATTCTTCCTGAATTTATCCAGAAAATACAGATAATCATCGTCACATCTATAAAGTACTTTTCCGCTGGCAGTTCTATTATAAAAATGAAAAATATTACCTGAAACATATTCCTCTTTTTTACATTGCATAAATAATTCCTCCAATCAAACCAGCTAAGTCATAAGTGTACCGCTGGTGGTACTCCGCAAGTGGGACGCTGATGACGACTAATTTATTGCACACAAAAACAATCCTAAATCTAACTATTTGATGTCTTTATTTCCTATTCTTAATTTGCTTTTTTGTAATGTTTTGAATATGCTTTTTCTGAACTCATAATATTACCCTTGATTTTTAAAACCTCCATACTTGAGTTTGAAATATTTTTAAATAAAAATGTGAACACCTCTGAACTTGAATTTAAAGTAGTGATTATTCGATAACTTACTGGTTCTGTTCCAATGAAAACATAATCGACATCATAGAACTTATTACCAGTCCTTATTGATATTTGATTATTTTCGTTCTTTCTAATTGAATAATTCCAAGTTCCATCTGGAGAATACCATTCCCCTAAAAGGTAAATTGGAAACGAATCCAATATATTATATTCCCCCACATTATCTGTTTTAGGATTTTTTCCCATTTCAAAATTGCTTTCATTTAAGGTAGCTTTAGGAGCGCAACTCATACAAAAATAGAAATCATCTGCCAGACAGGAGGCATCCCAGGGAATTTGTCTGTTACCAGTTTCTCTGATCACGGATTTGCGGACTTCCTTGAAGGTATCTTCTATCTTGAGATCGGTCTGCATCTGCTCGAGCAGGTACTTTGTGTAGGGGCTATTGCGCCCAGAGCCATCGGCTGCTGTTGCGCCAGGTGCTGTGGAATAGGCAATGAATGTACCCACCTGATTTGTAATTATCTGGGCAAGCCCTTTACTGGCAGAGCGCACACCTTTAAAAGGATTATCACGGCAGGCATCGAGGATGATGATATTCAGTTTAGCTTTAGCCAGTTTCTCAATGATCCTGTTAAGCTCCACAGCTTCATAACGGACATCATTCTCTTCATCTATATTGGCATTCAAGGGGATCAGATAATTAGCCCCATCCACCTGCAAACCATGACCGCTATAGTAAAACAGGGCAACATCATCAGACCTGACCCTGTCCTCAAAACTTTCAGCAGCATTTTCCAGACTGCGTTTATCAAGGTTAGTTTTCTCTATGACTTCAAAATCCAGACTCCGCAAAATTGCTGCCATATCATGAGCATCATTCACCGGATTTCGCAAAGGTGCACCGCTATAATCTCCATTACCGATCACCAAAGCAATCCTGTCTGCCCAAACTAAAGTACTAAGTAATAATACAATTAAAACAATAATTATCTTTCCCGCCAGTTTCATAAATTATCTCCCCAAACTTATATTTTCAGCGTTGTTACAATTGAGTTTTCCATGACCTCCTGTCAATAAAAATCACCCAGCTAAGTCAGACGTGTACCGCTGGCGGTACTCCGCAAGTGGGACGCAGATGACGACCCTTTAGTCTCAATGCTCTGAACTTGACTACCAAATCCCTGTGTCTGCGTCCCACTTGCGAGTACGCCAGCGGTACACGTCCACTCAGACAAGTCAAATGACGACCGGAAATTAATTTAATTTCTTTGTCAGAATCAGGATTTACAGAATTAAAAAAATTAGCAGGATTACCCTCTTCCACAATCCTGAAAATATACTAAATCCTGAAAATCCCGATTCAGATGATTTCCTTCAAAAACCAGACCAGGATGGTCTGGATACGCACCAGTCAGCCTCCCCTTAAAATTCATCTTAAGTCAATCCGGAAATACCGTCTAAACTCAATACCCCGCACACATTAACACGTCTTTGTTTTCACACTTCATTCTTCCGTGTGTTCTGTGTGTTCCGTGGTTAAATAATCTTATATTACATTCTCTTTGTGTTCTCAGTGCCTCTGCCTGCCACGACGTAGCTTTCTGAAAGTCATCCATAATTTCAATGACGGATGAAGCGAAGGATGGTGGTTAAAAATATTACACTCATTTTCTTTTCGCGGTTTTCGCGGCTTTCGCGGTTAAATAATCTTACATTAATCCTGAAAATATCTTCAATCCTGTAAATCCTGATTCAGATGATTTCTTAAAAAAACCAGGCTTCGGGAGTGACCGAAGCCTGGTGGAATAAACTATTCAGGCTATTTTATCAAATAACCGAAATTTGATTTATTATGGTGCGGGATTATTTGAGGAGGATCATTTTTCTGGTTTGCTGGTACTGGTTAGTTTGCAGGCGGTAGAAATATAAACCGCTGGCAACTGGTTTACCGGAGTGATCAACCCCGTTCCAGGTAAAGCTGTAATCTCCAGCGGGAAGATATTCTGCAGCCAGAGATGTAATCT
This sequence comes from uncultured Candidatus Cloacimonadota bacterium, assembly GCA_964485055.1. Lineage (GTDB taxonomy): Bacteria > Cloacimonadota > Cloacimonadia > Cloacimonadales > TCS61 > Stygibacter. Next base: position 19,223 of record CAZAHZ010000016.1, on the reverse strand, counting down.
TTTCGCCTTTAATATTAAAGATATCAAGACTGGTAAAATCAGAAGTTGGCAGGCTGAAACTGATAGTTGTTTCCGGATTGAAAGGATTGGGATAATTCTGGTGCAGCAGGGAAGCAGTATCGGGGATATTATCTTCAGTTTCATTCAGCATGGGATGCAGGATCACAGCTTCAATGCAGAGATTGACGTCAGTGGCAACAGGGAGTTCAGTCCAGGAATTGATCCTGAACCAGGCACCTTTCTGCGGAATGCGAGGACCTGCATCATGCCAGGCAAGATCAGCATTGGTCGAATGGATCTTGTAGCCAACATAATAATCGTTTCCTGCTTCAATTATAGCAAAATTATCAAGAATGATCTCCAGGTCTTCACCGTAAGAGAAATCATTGATCTCAGTTTGACTGATCAAGGTTTCATTCTGCCAGACCTGAGCCCAGAGTTGACCGTTGGCAGGATCAATCGGAGCTTTAAATTTCACTCTGGAAATAAGGGCTTCTTCCATGCAATCAAGTTCATCATCAGTAAGCCGGATGCTAAGGCTCATGGTGGTGGCGATCAGGTGCCAGACACCTTCCGGTTCGCCGGCATAGGAGATATTGCTATTCTGCTGGTAGTCAAAGAGGTCAAAGTCAAAGGTCTGCTCTTCAAGGCTGACATTGATATGTCGCACACGACCATAATGAGGAGGCAGACTGGCAACGAGAACATAACTGCCGGGTAATAGCCCAGGCGTCTGATAGCTGCCATCAGCAGCTACAACAGTCTGAGAAACTACCTCATTATCATGATAAATAGCTATTTGAGTACCGGCAGGATCGACAGGAGCAGTAACAATTCCATCAATAAATTCAAAATTATCCATATCAATCTGCAGGAAAGTATTTGTGGCATCAATGTGTTCCTGCTGCTGATGATAATAATATCCACCCTGGGGTAAAGCGAGAGTGGCGGTGACATCATACCAGCCCTCGTGGACAAAGGCAAGCTCGAACATGCCGGTTTCATCTGTGGTGCAGATATAATCAACAGCACCTTCGAGAGTGATCTGGGTACCGTCAGCATTTTCGCCATAAGCATTTACAAAGCCAAGGATATCAACGGGGATAGTGCCTCCTTGGATATTACAGACCGCTTCACTGATCACATAATAGCCAGCCGGCATGCCGGCAGGCAGCGAATACCAGCCATCATCATAACCGCTCCAGCCCATATTGAGGTGATAATAATTCGTTTCACTATTCCAGCCATCGGCAATGATGCAATGACCTTCAGAACCACCGAGTATTGACATCAGGGCAGGTCTGCCATTAACCATATCATCGGAGAGAATATTATAGAAATCATCTCCGACACTATAAATATTCTGCACACTGTCATATCCGAGGCGGTTTAAAAAGGCGTAACCGCAATATAAAGTCTGGGTACCAGAACCACTATTTGAGTATTGCATTTCGGTGAGCACACCGCAGGCAAAAGATAGAGCACCCATGAGAGTACTGGTGAAATTTAATCCATTATCATAATTATCCCTGAGTTCATCCATATAAACATTCAGAGCGGGAAAATTCAGAAAACTATAAGTATCCCAGTCATCGTCAATAACCACAGGAGAAGTATAATAATCAGAAACATAATCATCAGCATCGCTGAATGTTAAAGAGCCGATTTCGCGGTGATAATTCACAACCTGTGCAAAAGCAGTTGCAACGCAGCCGACTACAGAACGTCCACCGGAATCTGGGTCCATGGGGCAGAACTGGTTCCAGGGGTAACCCTGATTCCACTCTGTAACGATCCAGCCACCCGTAGGTGTGTTATATGAAGAAGGCGGAAAAACGCTTCTATCCCTGGAGATAAAGTATTGGAGATCGTTTTGTAGATAAGCCTGCCACTGCCGGTTATTTTCACTGATCAAGCCGGGATCGGTAAGATCACAGGCAGCAAAACGCAGCCTGATATCTTCCTTTAGCATAATTAAGCCAGTATTTTCCGGAACATCTTCCAGAGAGAAATGATTGCGGAAAGAATAAGCATAAACAGGAATTAAATCCGTATCACTGGTAACAATAATGAAGCCCTGGGGCTCAAGTTGAAAGACCCAGGCAATGATTTGTTCCTGCTCATCAACTACTGAATTGATATCAGCAACCTGATTAGAAATTTCTTCGAGAGCGATTTTACCTTGGGCAACTAACTGGGCTTCCTGAGGCATGACAGGACGACCCTGCAAAGTAGTGATGAAAAGTAAAATGAATAAGCTGATAATGAGGAATCTATTCATATTTAATCCTTGTATTATTATTTAATAAAAATTGTTTTTTGAAAATCGACGCTTTTTCCATTAACTGAAAGTTGATAGAAGTATATACCACTGCTCATATTAGTCGGTTGCCAGGCAATCTGATGTTCTCCGGCAGACAAATTATCTTGAAATATCTGAACAACTTTCTGACCTTTGATATTAAAGAGAGCAATTTGAGTATCAGCAGCGTGATTTAGTTGAAACAGGATATTGACAGGATTTCTTTGTAAGCTTTGATTATAAGGATTTGGGAAGCAGGCGGAGAAATGGTCAGCAGCAGGCATGGGTGTCGTATCGTCCTGAGCATCAACAAAAGGACCGATCAGATCAGCCTTAATGCAGAAGTTAAAATCAAAGCCAGCAGACATTTCCACCCAGCTTGATATCCTAAACCAGGCACCCTTTCCGGAAACACGAGGTCCGGCATCACGCCAGACAATAACACCGGTATCTGTATCAACTTTATATCCAACAAAATAGTCAGTATTTGCCTCAACCAGGGAGAAGAAAGGAAACTCTGTAAATATCTCTTCGCCATAACTGAAACCACTGAGAGGCTGTTCAACCAGTAATTCATTCCCACGCCATAACTGGGCAGCAATAGAGCCTTCATCTTCCGAAATCGGGCTAATAAAAGTGACTCCCTGAAAAACATCATTCTCATGCAAGATAAGGTCTTCGGCAGAAATCTTTATGGCAATAGAGATCACAATTGGTATCAGGGAATGAGACTCCAGAGGAGTTCCAGCCCAGTTTATTTCAATATTCTGGGGATATTCTTCCATAGAGATTTGAACAAATTGATTTTGAGGATTAATTGTAACGGAATTGGAACCGAAATAATTAGGTGACAGAGAAGCAGAAGCCAAATATGAATCCGGTAAAATATCCGGAATGGAGAAATAACCGTTCAAGTCGGCAATAGTAGTAGCTAAAAGCTGGTCGTTATCATAAAGTGCAATATATGAGCCACCAGTTTGCACATCAGCGATCACCTGACCATTTAGAGCATCATAATTGAACATTTCCAGAATAACAGATTGGTTATTAGTATCAATATAGACATCCTGTTCCGCATACCAAATCCTGCCGCTGACTGCTGAGGCAGTGTACCAGCCGGTTTTAAGAGCGGGCAGGGAAAAATCACCATTATCATCAGTGTATGCTTCGTAGCAATATTTCTCGCCGGCAAAAAAGATATGACAACCTTCCAGCAGCGGAGGACCAAAGACTTCTCCGTTCACAGCAACCGGATGTTCGCCACCCTCAATATTGCGAACAGCTCCACCGACAATGGAATAATTAGACGGCATTCCTTCGGGGAGATAATACCAGCCAATATTGGAAGATCCCCAGCCATAATTTAGATGATAATAATTATCGGTATTATAGCCATCACAGACTATTGCATGTCCATCATTCCAGCCGGAAGTATAAATCGAGAATTCACAAGGTTGCATCTGTTTCATGTCATTGGCAATATTCGTATAAAAACTGCCCCCGTTATTATCGCTCCAGAGAGCAGTATCATAATCAAATTTTCCAGTAAGTGCATAAGCAACATCTTCCGTATTTGCCCCGGAGCCATCAGAACTGTAACTCATTTCCACGCTGACACCACAGGCAAAATTCAAAGCAGCCAGATCATCCTCAGTTAGAAGTGCACCATCCGCATAATGCTGTGCGGCAACATCCAGGTAGTCATTAAGTTCATTCCAGTCAGGAAAATCATTTTCTATGTGGTCATTATCTATATGAATGGCATCCCACCAGCCGGAAGAATAATCGTCACTGTTATTAAAGACGGGATTACCCAGATACTGGTGAAAGTGCATGATCTGCGCCATGGCAGTAGCCACGCAACCGACCACACTTCGGTTGCCGGTATTGTCAAGAGGACAGAACGAATTAAAAACACCTGTTTGAGACCATTGAGTATCACACCAGCCATCAGTCATTGTATTTCCATCCATGGGCCACTGCTGAAAAGTTCTAAGTGGTCTGGTACCAGAGATCAGGTCGTTCCATGATTGCTGATTGGCTCTAATCAGCCCAGTATTATTCAGATAATATTCTTTTCGCCTGCTAAGGTCTTCTTTGATAAATATAAATTGGAGATCATTGCTGGTTTCTGGAGAATAACACCCCAGCCAGGAATAAGCAACAACCGGATAAAACATATCATCAGCAGCAGTTATGATAAAACCGTCTTCGCTCAGATTAAAGATATAAAGAGTGATATCCTGATCTTGAAGCACGTTTTCGGAAATTATATTAGACTGTCTTCCTCTAATCTGCAAAAAATTCTCACTGACGATTCGTGCATCCGACAACTGGCGTGTTTCTGCCATTAACAAATTAGCAAGTATCAATATCAATATAACTAATATTATTTTCTTCATATTAACTCCTTGATTATAATATAAAGCAACAAATATTCCAAACAAAAAAAAGCCCCTTCTGGAGCTTATTATTTAGTATTATATAATTTCAAGTCTCTTTCCGATCTTTTCAAATTTCTCTAAAGCCTCATCTAGTTGATCCCGCGTGTGAGTAGCCATAAAGCTGGTTCGGATCAAAGTATCGTTAGGAGGAACAGCAGGAGGAACAATAGGATTGATAAAGACGCCTTGCTCATCCAGCATTTTCCACATCCCAAAGGCATTGTCAAGTTCCCCGACATGCAAAGGTATAACTGGTGTACAGGAAGTGCCTACATTAAATCCCAACTGCTTAAAACTATCCAGCATATAATGAGTATTTTCCCAGAGTTTTTCAATTCTTTCCGGTTCTTCAATAATAATTTTTAGAGCTTCCAGCACACTGGCTGCAGAGGCAGGTGGCAACGATGCTGAAAAGATGAGAGCTCGGGCAGTATGTTTCATATAATCCATAACTTTGTAACTGCCGGCAATAAAACCACCAACAGAAGCCAGGCTCTTGGAGAAAGTTCCCATGATCAATTCTACCCTATCCGTGCAACCTGCAGCCATAACGCTTCCGGCTCCGGTGTGATGAAGAACTCCCAGCGAATGGGCTTCATCAACCATAACACTGACACCAAAGCGTTCAGCTACTTCGCAAATATCTTTCACGGGGGCAATATCGCCTTCCATGGAAAAGATGCCATCTACAACAATAAGAGCATTTTTCCCTTCAATATTTTGCATCACGCGAGTCAGGTCATCAACATCATTATGGGCAAAGCGCAGCATTTTACCCTGAGAAAGGCGGCAGCCATCAATGATAGAAGCATGATCCAGTTTATCTGTAATAACATAATCATTTCTGCTGACCATACTCTGGATTGCACCCAGATTGCTCTGATAACCAGTAGCAAAAACAAGAGTAGCTTCTTTGCCAACATATTCGGCTAATTTACTCTCAAGTTCGATGTGAATATCAAGAGTACCATTCAGGAATCTGGAACCGGCACAGCCACTTCCATATTTTTTAACTGCCTTTATGGCTGCTTCTTTCACACGGGGATGATTTGTTAGACCGAGGTAACTATTTGATCCCATCATCAGCATTTTGCGTCCATTCATCGTTACAACCGTGTCCTGTTCTGAAGATATCACCCTAAAATAAGGATAATTACCCAATGCTCTCACACGGTCAGCTTCGGTAAAATTTCTGACTTTGTCTAATAAACTCATAATTTCTCCATTCACGCTATTATTCGTCAAACTACTATCATGTAATTATCTGTCAATTCATAAATATTTTCGTTCAATTTTCACTGTAACAACAAATTACAGAAATAATGCAATTTTGCCATCAATCCAATTCTTTCAGGAACTGATTTGCAATAAGTTGCAAAATAGATTCGCTTTCCTGCCGGTCTTCTTTTATGCTGTTTTTCAATTTTTTTATTAATCCAGCCATCTTCTTAATCTTTGTCTTTCTCAAAAATAATTCCAGGGACCGCACCATCAGTTCTATTTTGTTTCCTTTTTCTTCTTTAAGACTGTTCTGCATATTTTGCATAATCAGAGTGAATTGATCAATGATTTCATTTCTGAATCCTTGGATCATAGTCTGGTTAATGTCAACTCTTTTAGCTTCTTTGATACCAAAGAGAGAGCGAAGATTATTCACACGCTGGTCTGCCAATGCTTGAGAAATTTTCAGGGAAAGCTCGTCTCTTAAGATAGGCTTATGAATGAAGCCTAATGCTCCATTATCCAGCGCTATTTGCACGTCTTCAGTGGCACTGTAGGCAGAAAACAACAAAACCTTAACGGCAGGATTGATCTTGCTCAATCTTTTAAATACTTCAGGACCATCAATCTCGGGCATGATCACATCCAGCAGGATCAAATCAATCTCCTCCCATTCTTCGGCAAAATAATCCAGTGCTTTTATGCCATCAGCAAAAGTTTGTACACTGTACCCCAGATTTTCCAATAATGTTTTAACCGTTTTGCGAACAATCTCCTCATCATCAATGAGCATGATCGTACCACTGCCGTGAATGCTATATCCTGCCGAATTATTGCTGATTTCTTCTTCCACCTGGATTTCAGCTAAGGGGAAATAGATAATGAAGGTTGTCCCGACATTCTGCTCTGATTCAAATATGATATAACCCTGGTGAGATTTAACAGAGCCAAAGACAGCAGGAAGCCCTAATCCAGTGCCTCTGCCTTCTCTTTTTGTTGTAAAAAACGGTTCAAAGATTCTTTTCTTGATATCTTCAGTCATTCCATGACCTGTATCCGATATCGAAATTTCCAGGTATCTTCCAGCAATAACATCTTCATAGAACCTGCTGCTGTCTGCCTTCGTTAACTCAGTATTAACCGTGGATATGGTGAGTTCTCCTCCGTTTGACATGGCATCGCAGGCATTTAAAATCAAGTTTAAAAGTGCATTTTGGATCTGTCCCGGATCAGCAGGAATAATTGTCTTTTTGGCATTCAGTTCTAATATCACTTTAATTTTCGGCTTGATAGTTGCGCGAACCAGATTAAGCGTTTCCTGGATTAATTTATGGATATTCTGGTTGATAGTTACATGGCGACCCTTTCGGGCAAAAGATAATAATTTCTGAGTTAAGGCAGCGGATGTTTCAGCGGAATTATAGATCATCTGGGCATAATTTCTCATCTCTTCATCTTTTAATTGTTCCTGAAGAATAGTGGCGTAACCCAGCACTCCCATCAATTGATTATTAAAATCATGGGCAATCATCCCCGCCAGTTGTCCTATCGATTCCATTTTTTCATATAAATGCAGTTTTTCTTCTATTTCCCGCTGTTCAGTGACATTCTGGATCATAATAATGGCATAATCGGGTTTCTCTTTAGCTGTCCGAACAACTGAAATCAGAATATTACCCCAGAACAAACTTCCATCTTCTCTTACAATTTGCTGCTCTTCATAATAACTTGTTCTATTACCGGCGAAAATCTCTTCCATTACCACTTTGTATAAATCGCGACGCTCAACAACTAACATGGATTCCAGCTTATCAAGAGTGCGGTCTTCACTATAGCGTAACATTCTCAAAATAACCTGATTAGAAAAAATTATTTTACCAGCTTCATCAACAAAGATAATTCCCAGAGGAGCGTTCTCGATAATAGTCCTGAATTTCTTTTCACTCTCCTGCAATTCGTTTTTGAATTGTATTCGCTCAGAGATGTTACGTATGGAAGCAATGTGATAATTAATATTATTACGTTGAAAATAATTCAGTGAAATCTCCATAGGGAATTTGTCACCATCCTTTTTCAAGCCCAATTCGCCTAAAATCAATTGTTCCTTCCGGGCGATCAATTTCTGCATCTTTTCTCTATCAGTGGAAATACCCAGAATTGTGAAATCCAGCAATTCCTTTATTTCATATCCGAACATCACGGCTCCTGAGCTATTCGCTTCCTGAATCTTGCCAGTATCATTATTTGTCAGGAACAATCCGTCCCTGCTAACTTCAAATACTGATCTATATTTCTCTTCACTCTCCCTCAATTGCTCTCTGGCTTTTTTTTGTTCGTCAATATCCTCGATCAGCAGCATAGTGCCCTGGCTGGCAGAGGTATCACTTTCCAGCCTTGCCATTGTTAATGAACACCAGAATGAGTTGCCTTCGCTTTTCTGTAACTGATATTCTGCTGTAAAAGAATTTTCGATGCCATTATTGATCATAAGCAGCATCTTAGAAAAATCAGCAACATGTTTCGCAGAAAGATAGTCACCAATCAGACGGTTTTTAATCCGCTCATCAACCTCATCTAAAAGACGTAATAACGCTGGATTGAAGAGTTTTATCCGATTTGAGGCATCCAAAATTATTATACCCAGAGGAGAATTTTCAAAGAATAATCTGAACCTGGCTTCGATCTGACGGAGTTGAGACTCAATGGATTTCATTACAGTGATATCTATGAAGGTACCCAATACGGAATTCTTACCGCCGTCCCGCACTTGACTCACCATTCGGATATTTGCCTGCAATTCCTGATGCTCCCTATTCTGTATCCTGGTGGCTAATTCAAAATTGCTGGGTATAATCACGCAATGATGCAATTGCTCCAGAAATTTCTCCCTGTCATTTTCAGATAAATATGATTTGAATTCATCACGCGTTATTTCCCTCTGCTCTTCTAAATCATAACCGAGTATATGCAGCATTTCTTCCGAACATTTCATCATCTCAGTCTCAGGATTATATTTCCAGTAACCAAATTTGGCAATCTGTTGTGCTTCCTTGAGCAATTGCTGACTCTCAGCAACCATCTCTTCGGCAATCACCCGATTGTGAATATCCATTTCCATGGATAAAGCAAAATGTTTATCCTCTTCCTCGGTGTAGAAAGAAGTTACCGTAGTTAATGTCCAAAGTATATCTCCACCTTGGCACAATAATCTCTTACGGACAGAAAATTGAGCTATTTTTCCAGTGAAAAGATCTTTATAATTCTGGACACATTCCTTAATATCATCTCTGTGGATCAGATCGCTGATCTGCAATTCTTCCAGACCTTTTCCGGAATAACCGCACATAGCCAATAAAGTAGGATTATAATAAACAAACCGTAAATCTTCATCAATCAATGAAATCCCCATTGGTGCATGATTAAAGATCGCTCGAAATTTAGCTTCACTCGATCTTATTTGCTGTTCGCTCAGCTTTTCACTTGTGATATCCTGAACTGTTCCATAGACGGATATTGTATTTCCCAGACTATCAGTAACGATTTCTCCTCTCACATGCAAATATTTCTGCTTGTCTTCCGCATTTTCTATTTTGTAGGTCTGATTAAAAAGGAATTCTCCAGTCAGTTCACGACGCTTAATTTCCCTTATAAGTAATTCTCTGGGTTGATGTACTGATTCGCAAAGCAATTCCAGTGATTGCAGCGCCACATCGTGCTTTATTCCCAATATTTCACTGAACTCCGGTGACCAGGTCATCAGGTTGTTCACAATATCCAATTCCCAGTAGCCCAGTCTGGCTATTCTTCTGGCTTCATTTGCTCTTTGCTCGCTGTTCTTTAATTGTATTTCAGCCTTATACCGTTCAGTGAGATCATATACAATTCCTAGAAGAGTATTAATATTCCCATTTTCATCAATCTCCGGCTGGATGGTTGTTTCAAAAGCTCTGATCTCAGACCCCATCCCATATTTAAATTCCACTTTCTGGGATTCTCCAGTACGGATCGCTTCATTTGCTGCCCGTTGATTGATCTCAATGATCTCATCACTCAGGCGTAATTCCGTTAAGTGCTTTCCTATGATTTTTTCCGGAGCTAATTTTAGTATCTCCAAGGAGAAAGAATTTATATACAGGAACGTCATCTGCTTGTCAATTCTGAAAACAAGACCAGGAAGACTTCCAGCTAACTTATTCCATTCGAGGTCTTTCTGACGGAGGTTTTGCCTGCTTTCCTGTAAATTCTTCTGTGTGCGCAATAACATCAAAATATAAAATGCCATCACCGCAATGATCCCGAGGAAAATCAACAATGCCTTCCAGTTCTCTTGCAGATAATTTTCTTTTTTATTGATTACTATTGACTTCTTTTTGATCAGATTTGCCTTTAAATTATATTTTTTCAGTATCTCATAATCAAATTCATACTGGATCGGGGTCTCCATCAAGATAGGTATATCCTGAGCACGTTCTCCGTTTAATATTCTAAGCGCTATTTTCCCTGCCTCAAATCCTTGGTCAAATCCTGACGTTATTGCACCACCAACAACTCCAACTCCCAGACATAAATCCCAACAGACATAAACAGGCACTCGCGAGGCTATTGAAATCCGTTTTCCGGATTCTTCCACTTCAAAGAATACACCTTCACGATCAAGATTGAAAATCAATAGTAATACGGCATAATCATCATCCAGACTACGAAGCTTTTCTTCCAGTTCACTAATCGAATAATTTACCGGATATTCTATTTCCAGCCGGTCATTATATTTTGCCAAAACCTGGCGAGTCTGCTGAATTGATGCTATACCAGTCTTGGTATTGCAATCACTCACAATATATAATCTCTTCACAGAAGGCTGCAAATTCAGAATCTGCTCTACAGTCAGATCAGGACGAATGGCTTCGTTCACTCCCGTATAGTTGGGATACTCGCTAAGATCATAATGCTCCAGGAAATTTATTCCGCAAAACACCACCGGTAAACCCGGAAAAATGTTCTCGCCATACTTCATCATAAAGGATAATGCCTGATTATCTGCCACTATTACCAGATCAAAATCTGAAATATCCTGATATTTCTCCTTGATCAGGAAATACATCTTCTCCATATAACTATCACCAGGATATCGTTTTGCGTCCAGATATTCCAGATATAGATTGATCTTTTCCGCTTTCCCCTTTTTAAAACAATCTCTTATCCCTTGCGTGATTTCATCACACCAAACGTAGGTCGAATTATATGAATGGAGAATGAGCACATTATAACCCTTTCCGGCAGGCCGCTTGATCTGACCAGAATTCAAAATATAGACTGACACAAATAGTATTAAAATAATGATGAGGCAATTTCTTTTGCTCATTATCTATCCTTTATTTTACTATGTTCTCTTTCTGGCAATTTATCTGTCATCTCTTCTTTTGTCTATCTGTTTTTTATCAGGTGCCTGGTTTATTATGTCTGTTTCCTTTTTTTTATGGACTTAATACTTATGCAACTTTTTTTATCTTCTGCGTTATCTTTATTACAGAGTATTGTGAATATTAATGTCATTAATTTCGGGAGTTGGATTTGAAAAAAAAAGATATGTCTGAAAACAGCACCAGGATCAGGATAGCGGCTTTCCTGCTCTCAATACTGCTACACCTTTTCCTTCTAGCCATTTTTGGTTATTTGCCGGGGCTTAAGGACAATCTGCTTTCTAATTCTGCTCCCCCACCCCCAAACGATACACCGGAAAAAAGACTTACTTTTGAATTGATAGATACTCCTGCTGATATACCTGAAGAGCTACCATCTGAGCCAACTGATCTGGCTTCGGATCAAAGCACCAAAGCTCGTGATCTTTACTCCGGAGACAACCTTGAGCCTGGTTTGCCATACTCAGATGGAATTTCCGAAGTTAAAAATTATCCACTTCCTCAGATTGATCCGGTTCAACTATCTGATCCTGCTGATAATTCTCCTGCAGAAAGCTCTCAGGATGTTTCTACTGAAGATCAGAAAAGTGCCGAATTCCGTGAAGATGCTATCCTTGCTCAGTTATTACCAAAAAAAGAAACTGCCCTTGCTGAAGAAGTGAATAAACCAGAACCTGCTTTCAAGAATATAGATTTTTTCAGTCCTGATTTCGGGGGGTTTAGTTTTAATACGTATAAATGGGATTTTGCCCCATACCTTTTAACCATGAAGAGACGGATAAAAAGTAATATGAATCTCCCTTATGCTTTTACTAATCTCGGTGCTATCAGTGGCAAGATCCTCATCCATTTCACCGTCCTGCCTTCCGGAGTTGTAACCAGCCTGGATATACTGGAAAGCGATGCTCATTACTCACTTGAACAATCAAGCGTTAATGCTATCAGGAATTCTTCTGCTTTTGCACCATTGCCTACCGACTTCCCAGAAAATAAACTTGAAGTTACGGCTCAATTCTCGTTTACTATAATAAAATAATAAAGGATCAGATATGTCAGATTTTTTTAAGGTTCTTGCTCAGGGCGGGGTAACAATGATCCCCCTTTCGATCTGCTCTATTCTCGCACTAGCCATCATTATTGAAAAGTTTATCGTTTACCGGCAAAGAAAGGTCTTCAATCCGGAGATAATTTCAGTGATCAGAAATATTTCAACGCCAGAAGATTTTCCTCTCTCTCTTTCTGTCTGCAATAATTATCATGGACCTTTCTCGCACTTGATCAAGATCATTCTCCAGAACTACGACCAACCCATCGAGGATATCAAAGAAGATGTCGCAGATCAGGGACGTCAGGAGATCAGATTTCTCGAACGCGGGCTTACGCTACTGGAAACTGTCGCTGCCATTGCTCCTATACTTGGATTGCTGGGTACAGTGCTTGGTATGATCAAGGTTTTCTCAATTATATCACTCCAGGGAGTGGGTGACGCAGCTTCTCTTTCTTCAGGTATCTCCGAAGCTCTGATCTCTACCGCTGTCGGGCTTTCTATCGGCATACCTACTCTTGTCTTTTACAATTACTTTGACCGCCGGGCTAACAATATCATTCTTGATCTGGAAAATATCAGTAATGAACTGATCCGCAAGATCAGAAAGTATAAATCGGAGTCCTGATGCAGTTGAAATCTGATCGCAAAAAAAGAGGAACTGCCATTATCAACGTAACTTCTCTGATTGATGTTGTCCTGCTGCTACTCATTTTCTTTATGCTCACCACGCGATTTGTGCAGCAGCCCGGTATGAAACTGGAGCTACCTGAAGCTAAATCCTCCAAAGCTTCCATGAAAACTGAAAACACCATTATTATGAATGCTGATGGTAAGATATTCCTTAATGATGAGCCTGTTGATATTCTGGAATTGAATTTTAAATTCGCAGCCCTGATAGACACATCTTCAACAGAAAACGCCTTAGTTCTAAAAGCTGACCGATCTATTACTCACGGCTCTGTCATCAAGATCATGGATCTCGCTCAACTTGCCGGCTTCCAGACACTGATCATTGCCACAGAAAAAGAATAATTTCCATCCTCAAAGTCTTACTTCAACATTTGAATTATTATCCATAAAGGCAAACCAGTCAGGGATTATTTCAATCACGGCATAGCCTTTATCAGCAGGATCTGTCCAGTAATTCTTGATAAAGGTCGCCACTTCCATGATTTCACCTTTCAAGCCAATATCACTTACCAGTTCAGCTTTCCCGTTTATCCTGATATAGCAGCCCTTATCCTCTTTGTTCATATAATAGCATACTTCTGCCATACCCAGTTTACGGATTTGATCGCATTTGGCATCTGCACTCCCTGTGGCGATAAAGAAGCGGGTCTGATAATAGATCAACATCACAGGTCTCACATAAACTCTTTCACAATCCGATGTAGCCAGCATCGTCTCCTGCATAATATCGAATTTCTGTAATAATTCCTTTCGCTTCATCTTTCCTCCATCGAGTTAATCACTCTTTGTGTCTCTTCCCGCTGCCAGTGCCTTTATATTCATATCGACAATATCCTGACCCTTTCGTCCGAATATCTTCTGTAATGAAGCTTCAAAGGATTCGTAAGGTATGGATAAATACCTGGTGGCAGCACCAAGCATCACGATATTCATAGCTCTCGCATTACCCAGGTCTTTGGCAATCTGATCAGCATTCAGCAGCACGTGTTGCGTTACTGCTTTGACTTCTTTTTCCAGTTCTGCCTGTTCGGGATAATTTGGAATGTTCTTAAATGGCGTTCTATTGGTGATCATCCAGCCATTTTCCGAAAGGTAGGGCTTATAACGCAGAGCTTCCATTGGCTCTACGGATAAGATGATATCACAATCTCCCTCAGCGATCAGATCAGAATAAATTGCCTGATCCGATATCCGCAGATGACTCTGCACATCTCCGCCGCGCTGGCTCATGCCGTGCACTTCCGCCTGCTTCATGTTTAAGCCGTTATCAATTGCTGCCTGCCCGATGATCGCTGCTATTGTCAAAATTCCCTGTCCGCCTACTCCTGCCAGTATGATGTCCTGTTTCATTATTTCGCCTCCTGCTTCTTCTTCTGAGCTCGCATTCTTCGCGTCATGGTCTGCACGCATTCACGCCGCGGGATGATGACTGACACGCATTGATAGTCTATTTCTTCCTTCAATACTGCCACATTCTCTTCAAAATGCCGTGAAAGTGGTGTTATCACTCTGATATGTTCTTTTTCCACACCTAAGCCGATACAAATTGCTTCCAGTTTGCCAAAACCTGTATAATCCTGTCCGCCGGTCATGCCCGTCGTGGAATTATCCAGTATGATCACCACCAGGTTTGTCTTATCATAGACGCAATCGAGCAATCCTGTCATGCCAGAATGAGAAAATGTGCTGTCTCCTATTACTGCTATAACCGGAAATAAACCTGCATCCGAAGCTCCCTTTGCCATAGTGATAGAAGCTCCCATATCCAGGCAGGTATTGATCGCATTATAAGGAGGTAAAAATCCCAATGTATAGCAGCCGATATCGCTGAATACGTGTCGCTGCCCGTCTTCCACGTAGGATTTCAATGTTTCGTTTAGTGCCTTGTAACTGTCTATATGCGGGCATCCCACGCATAATGCCGGTGGTCTGCCCACCACTGCTTCCGGTAAAAAAGTTTCTGTCAGCTTTTCAATTCCCAAAGCGGCTGCCACTTTGTTCGGATTCATTTCGCCATCACGGCTGAATGTTCCGTCCAGACGTCCCTTGATCCTGCTGTCTCTGGGAATTGCTCCCTTTAGTAATTCTTCTACCAAAGGCTGACCCTCTTCTACCACCAGAATATGGTCACAGCCTGCCATGAACTTCCCGATCATCTGCGTTGGTAAAGGATATTGACTCAGTTTCAGGATTGGATATTCACAATTATAACGTCTGGTAACTTCTTTAACGTAATTATATGCCAGACCACAGGCTATTATGCCCAGGCTGTTAACTTTACCTTCTTCCACCCAATTATAGGGTGAATTCTCAGAAGCACCAGCCAGATCGGGCTGGATCGCTATCAGGTGCTTATATTTCCGACGGGCAAAAGCCGGCAGCAGCATGAACTGATTCCGGTCTTCAGGTAATCTCAATTCGTTCTCAGTCAGCATTTCACGACGTTCTACCCCACTCCTCGAATGCGATAAACGCGTCTCTAACCTGATCATTACCGGCAAATGAAATTTCTCTGATAATTCAAAAGCATGAAATGCCATATCATAACATTCCTGCTGGTTAGAAGGCTCCAGGCAGGGGATCATGGCAAATTTGGCATAAAACCGGCTGTCCTGCTCATTCTGTGAAGAATGCATCCCCGGATCATCTGCCACTGCCACAATGTGACCACCATTTGCTCCCACAAATGCCGAATTCATAAAAGGGTCTGCTGCCACGTTCAAGCCCACATGTTTCATGCAGCTCATCGTCCGCTTGCCGGTATAGGACATCCCCACTGCTGATTCCACTGCCGTCTTCTCATTAGAAGACCATGTTCGGTGAATATTACGAGCTTTAGCTTCGGGACACTTCTGGATATATTCCATGATCTCTGTCGAAGGCGTCCCAGGATAGGCAAAAACTCCCGAGCACCCCGCATCAACCGCTCCCTGAGCTAAAGCTTCATCACCCAATAGCATCAGTTTTTCCATAAAACTTCACTCCTTATTACTTTTTATTAATTTTGCCAGATATTTACTACCCCCCATTTTAGTTCAAGGTTTTTTTCCTGAAGGCATATTTATCTACCTCCGAATGTACGGGCAGACCCATGTGTCTGCCCTCTTTTCATTGTTTCAATGCCATAAATATATAGCTGGGATTCAGGTGGGATTTGTGCTCTATGCAAATGATTGCGGAAAAATGTTAACTTCTCTTAAAATAAAATAGAACTATTGTTATTTTTCTCACAGCTAACCTTGATATTCTGGGTTCAAAGCCACAGGGATGCCACTCTCTTGCCACCTTCTGCAACATCTGTGGTGATATTATTACCATAATTAGTTTTATTTCAAAGTAATATGAGCTATATTTATTGATTTTATGCTTTTTAAAATGTTAAAATCGCTTATGGAATTTATTTTACATCTATACTGGTTAGGCGTATGTTAGATTTATTTCACCACTAAGTGCACAGAGAACACAGAGATTTTTAACGGCGTATTTATAAGAATAATGCGGAGAATATTAGTAAGGCTGGCATCTTTTTTATTATAACAAATTTAAAGCTTAATATCAGAAATGATCTGGCTAAGAATCCCTCTTACATTTTTTCGTGATTTTCGCGGCTTCTTGATGAGCCGTAGCCTGCGGAGGCTATTCGCGGTTAATAATCTTACATTACAGTTTTTCAAGTTCCTAATTCCAAGTTCTTAATTATTAACGACTTACGACTAACAACTAACGACTCACAAGTTCATCTCCCTCCATCTTCCATTGTCCATCATCCTGAATAATCCGACAAGATAGAGCCATTAAATGTGACCATATGTGACCATAATGTGACCGCCGAATTAATTGTTTAGTATATGTTTAACCTCCCTTGGTCACTTTTTTGGCGTTTTTTGAAGATACATACACCTATATTTAACTTTTAAAAAAAAAGTTTACTACATCTCCCAAACATTACGAATTTGAAGTGGTATATTACCTTGAAGACCCTTACAAATTAATTACAATAGAATTTATCCTGACCTATAATCTTCGGGATTATCAAATCTAACTGGTCTTTTAATTGTAAAATCAGGTTACTTGTTGAATCAAAGTAAGTGAATATTTGTCCTGCTTTTTTTATACTTTTCTTTAATCTCATGATCGTTAAATTCTCTGCATCAATATCATCAACATCAACCTTTCCCTTTTTAAAATAGACATAAAGCTTAATCGGATTTTCTCCTTTCTTGAAACCTTCATTTGCCAGTTCAAATTCTTCCTTTGTAAAATCACCTACTTTAGTGAAAAACATCGAAATAACAATATCACATTTAAGCATTTCTTGATTTAAGTAATCCTGGTACCGTTTTCCTTGAAAGCCTTTCTTCAGATCTTCCCAAATCACTAATTCCAGAAATATATTATTCTTGATGTGTTTTTTATTTTCTTTACCAATGAAAAGCTCAATTTCTTTTCTTTCTTCCTTCAGCTCATTAGATGAAGCCAGAAATATCTTAATTGTCTTGTTATCACCTACTTTCATTTCTTTTTCCACCTTAACTTTTACTATTATCTTCAATAAGTCAATTACATTCACTCTTTCATAACTATTTTCACATTGTACTACTTGTGCATCCGGAGTATTGGTAACTCTTCTCTTTTGTAGATCAGAATACTTATAGAAGTAAGGTTCCTTTGAATTTTTACACTGTGAACAGCAACAAGGTATCAACTGTGAAAAGCTTGAAGCCTTGCATTGCTCAGTCACTTCTGAAATTTTGTCTCTGATTATTGCCAGCAAGCCTTCTTTATTTAATCCCCATAACTTAATTCTAAATCTGTTGGTTGCATCGTAGGTTTCCAATATTTCTGCATGTGTTCGCTCTCGTTCAATATTTGCCCCCCTTCGCCATACTAACTTTGGATTTGTAATATATTTATGCAAAGCTACTATTATTCTTGGCATTAAACCTTTAGGTTCATACTTACCGAATTCATAAATGAAAATCAAGATATCTTCTTTATCTTCAAAATTCCATTTATCATAAGGTCTCTCACCTGGTAAATGAGCAGGAACATAATATTCGTCAGTTTTGTAAACGTAATACATCAATCCAAAATTATGCATTAATTGGACTAATTTTCTTTTTTCCAACATAAGCTCATTATCTTTCCAGATATGCTCGATATCTTTGTCAGATAACTTTCCTTCCTGGTCTTTCACTTTTTTGTCATCCAAAATTCTATAAACAGTTTTCACTAGCCAGTTAGAATTTAAATAAATCCTATCTTGTAATATACTATCATTGATGAAATGTGTAAATACTCCTATCAAATTAAAATAACCACTGAGAGTATGAATTGATTCATAAGTTACAATATCATAGGGTCGGCAGATATCTTTAAATTCACTAAAAGTGATATAATTCTTTTTGATCTTTAACAACTTTTCCCTAATTTTTACCCATGATTGCGGTAGCGAGCTACCTATCCCAGGTAATTCTCTTAACCTGTTTTTTACTTTCTGCTGCATTTTCAGAACATCACCTTTTTTCCCTGCCAAATCTATTTCGATAACATCCTTAATTATATCACCAAATCTACTTTGATATCCTGTTTTATCAAAAATTGCTTTATGCCCATGCTTCTTGTTCAAGATGATCATCAATGAACTGTCTTTCCCTGCAAATTGTTCCACGCTATTCAACCAGTATGCAAAGTCTGTTTTATTTTCCCTTGTATCATCTACCAAAACATAAAACGTCTTATCACAGAAAAATATCTGGTGTGTTCCTTGATAAATATTTTGCCCGCCAAAATCCCAGAGGTTTACAAAAAAAGTTCTCTTAACATTCCCTGGATTTATTGTGTCTATGAAAGAATAGCTCCATTTACTGACATCTATTCCCAGCGTAGTTTCCTCATCAGTTGGAAGTTTTGCATTTTCATTTTGTAATTTTACTGCAAAAGATGTTTTGCCAGAACCACCTTCTCCAATGATTAGCAATTTAGATTCATAAAGGAACTCCATTTTTCCTTTTTCTTTCTTCAACTGGTCAAAATAGTCCTTTATTGCTTGCATCCCCAAATTTACTATATCATAGGGGGGTATTTTAAGTTTATCG
>CAZAHZ010000015.1:0-22610 GCA_964485055.1 uncultured Candidatus Cloacimonadota bacterium | reverse complement strand
TGAGCGATACTGTTTTGATTAAGATTGCTAATATCTTTGAGGATATTGTATTATGAAAAATTGCCGGAATACCTTTATGGTATTTCAAAATTTTTCATAGTTCCAAGATACCAAAGAGATTAGTGATATTAGCAAAAGGGTATCGCTCAGGTTAGGTTAAAATTCTCATTTCTCCAGTTTTCCATAAACTTTCTCAAAAACCAGGTGGTATAAATTTGAGATAAAGCAGATCTCTTCTGCTAATAACACAAATAACCAGGATGCTACTATTGTGCTTATCGCCATGACCACTGGATGCAATATTTTATAGATAAAAGTAATACCATGAAATATCGGTGGTAACGGTATGAAATGAGATACTCCTCCCGTAATTACTGCATAAATGGCATTAACTATCAAACCTAATAATCCCAAAAATACTACCAGAAGGGTTAGCCACCGGAAAACCAATGATGTTGTATTCGTGGCAAAGTAAACATCATATGTTGTCTTTTTGGGTAAGGCTTTTCTCCTGATTATTGAAAAGTATCGGTATAAAAAGCGATACATGATAAATGAGATTAACAATACTATCATAGTAGTAAACCAGCGGTTGTAAAACCTTATCTTGTAAATTTTTCTTCTTATATTAAGTTCATGTCTCAGCTTCTTCACTCCTTCATTGAATTCCGCTTTAGCACCTTTTCGGATTTCCGCTAATTTATTCATGTCTGCTTTTAAATTATTGGATATTTGACCAGTTACTGAAACATTTAATTTCTTCAATAAATTACTCTTCACAACAGGCTTGAATTCGCCTTTACACTCAATAACATTTCCTTCATATTGAATTTGTTTTACTCTTCCAGCCATAAACGTAAATGGTTCTGGAACTTTTTCATTGATAAGGTTACTTCCGGGAAATTCAACTTTTGTAAGCAATTTTCCCTGTTGGGCAAATCTGTAGAGATTATCAAAACCTTGTGTTATGGTATTTAACCTCCTTATTTTATAGTTGTCTGTCTCCTGAGTGATCATTTCGCTGATCTTTTCTTTTGACTCGTTATATTTTCTGGTAATTTCTTCTGATAATATTGGCTTTGTGATTTGATGTATCATTACATTTTTAGCATCATTTATATGATAAATGCTATTAAGTAAGCCCTGTACAGACTCTGGTTTTTCAAAATTATCCAATGATTTAAGCAGTGCTTTCTGTATCACTTGCAAATCTACTATTTCCAGCCCTTCTGCTTTTTTATACTTACTCGAAGCATTACTGTATATTTGCTCAGGAAATTTCGGACGCTGCCATTCCGCCTTACTGATTTAGAAAAAATATCCCCAGATCAGGATTACTATTGATACGATAAATAATGTAATGAAGTAATTTTGAAAGTTAATTCCTTTTACCTTTGAAAAATAGCTTTTCTTCGCTACTACTGCTTCTTCTTGATTCGTTTCCATAAATTCCTCCTGTTATTTTTAATCACTTATTGATCTCTGATATAAAAAATTCTCTCTATTCTCTTTAAAAGAAATTTATCGCTTACTTCAAAATATTGTCAACTTCCTATCTCGCCTTTTTATCTGGCATCCCCCCGAAATTAACGCTTATGTCCACTCTAAAAACCTTTAAATATAATATTTCAACAACGAAAGACACTAAATACACGAAAAAGAATAAAAATATACTTAAACAAAATAAGCATATCTATATAATGTAAAATAAGTTAGAAATAAAATTAATAACAGCATATAATTAGTTTTTGTTCGTGCTTTTCGCGTTTTTCGTTGTTAATAGACTTTTTAGAGTGGACACATAATTCATTTAACTTCTAACAGAATGTATGTTCTCCGAAAAATCAAGCATCAAATGGTAAAGAAGTATTGGGTTGTTTACTACAGTATCGTGCCTCGAACTATATATAAATTCGAATTTCTCAATAAAATCTTCTCTCTGCAAATTCTGGATTGTGTTGGTTTCGGGAAAGTTATGATTGATTAAGTCATTTATATAGACTATATTCTGCTCAATCTCTATTGATTCTACAATAAAACCAATCATACCATTTAATCCATAATAACAGGAATATTTCCCTGTAATGAATCTCATTAAACCTTCGGTGATATACTTTGCATTAAAGCCGCTTACACCTCTTGGATTAACACTATTAAGGAGTTTACACTCAATGATGTAATACGCATCTGTATCGACAAAGCTTTGGTTTGTCTGGATTTTTATATCTGTCCTTCCCCGGCTCCTATCTTCTGGAACTTCACGATCAAAGATGAAATCACCAAGTTTGATCCTTTTTCTTACCAGATTATTCTTCAAATAGTTGATGAGTAGTACATCCCGGATTTTATTTTCATCTTTTTCAAGCTCTAAATCATCGCCAAGCATCAGACAATAGCAAATTACGATTTTCTGAATTAATACCCTAAATTCATCAAAATAAATACTTTCTCCATATTCATATATGGTCGAATCTAGGTTATCAAACATGAAAACTATTCCTTCCCGCAATTAAGATTGAATCTGCTATTTCATACATGTCAAGATATGCAATTGCTTTATGCCAGAGCCTTTTCTCGTTTGGTTTGATAATATAGAAACCATCGGATTCAAATCCTCTTATATCTCTCTCCAGTATTAACCTTTCGCTGATTCTCTCAACTCCGAGAGCAGCAATCTTTTCAATAATTATATTACCGCTAACATCTCTCACAATAACGCCTTTCTCTGTTGATTCGCTCTTAAAGAAAACCCCAATCAATGCGGAACTATACATAATTTCAATATTGAAATGCAATCCTAAATGCAAAAAAGTATTTTCAAATCTATCTCTGAATACTTCAATATATCCCTGAATCATATCGCTATCTGAGGTTAGTGGCATAATTTCTCGTAAATTATCACTATGATGACGCATAATGAGCGGTATGGTAATATCATTAGTATAATCAATCAAAGATTTTTCTTCCTCCGATAACTCAAATTCTCTTAGTACTAATTCGTCCAATGCCTTGCTTTCTACTTCAATTTGATTTTCAAGCTGAAGCAGACCCGCGGATTGAAAAAGATTGGTTGCTGCATGGTAACGGCGTTTTAGATTTTCGATAATTTCAACTAATTCTGCAATTTCTGCTTTCTCGAAAAATGGTAGCACCCATTTCTCTTCATCATGAATTTGCTCTCTTTCAATGCCTGTAGATGAACCCAATTGGAATAATAGATATGAAGTAATGCTGGAATTAAATATCGCATTAAGATTTCTTAAATATTCTATTGTAGAAGCCCTTATTCCGGTAAACATGTGTGTGTAAACTGTATCCTGATACAAAATTGCCGCTTTTGGTTTTATAAATTTATTCACACCCCTACTAATTAGCAATACGGGGGCACTAAATAATGCTCTATTTCTTTTCCGATGTAATTTACTAAATTCAAATCTTCTTTCTTCACTAAATTCGATAAAATGATTCTCGATTACAGTTTCATCTGGCTTTATAAATATCATCCCTTGATAGTCGGAAGCATCATATCTGCCTGTATTTCCAACAATGACTCCCTCTCCTTTGATTACATCATTTTCCTGAAATGTACTTTCTATAGTTTTATAATTTTCCTTTAATCGTTTAATAAAATTGAAATCGAGGTAACTTCCATAGACTAATATCTTCCAAAGATAATCATATTCCTTCAGTCTTTTTTGGATTACTCTCTTATAATCATTTCTTAAAATTGAGAATATCTTGTGATAAGTAAACAGCCTACTCGGTTTTAATGCCAAATGTTCTATAATATTATGATCGGTATTTTCCCCGTTAGCATATTTATAGAACAATATTGCTGCTGGAGCAATGGAAGGATCATTGGATTTGTCAAAAACTTCTCTTCTCATAGATGACAATTCAAATACCATACTCACGAAATAATTTTCTAAAAAATATTTTCTAAAGTTTTCACCTTTTAAATTATAGAGCACTTTGCTGGTAACAATCAGAGCACACTTCGTATGATTATCACAAAAGTCACTGGTCCTTAATAAAAATACCTGAGCTATCTCTTTATTGCTGATAACAATATTGGATTCTTCTCTTATTTTTCTTTTATTTACATATTCCACATGTAATGATTCCCGACTTCCTCCTGTTCCTCTCTTCCAGGGTGGATTTCCAATGATAAAATTAAGCCCAATTAGGTGAGTATTGTTATTAAATGCCTCATCAAAAAAGTCCCCTACAAAAAAATTGCTGCTTTTCAATTCTGGAAACCTGAAATGTTCTATATCGGGTGGTGATTGAAAATGTAACATAGTCAAATAAATCGAAAAAGCAGATACGGATACGGCATCAGGGTCTTTGTCAATACCGAATAGATTATCTTTGGCAAGCCTGATCAAAGCTTCTTTGTATTCTTCAGACCCTTTTATCACAACCGGATTCAGGTGTTCAAATTGCTTTACTATTTTTCGATATGCTTCCACCAGAAAAATTCCAGAACCACATGCCGGATCAAGAATTTTGCAGTTATATTCCCCTGGATTATCTTCAAAATATTTTTCAATTGTCTGCGAAAGAATATAATCTACTAAAAATATGGGAGTATAATAAGCACCCTTTACTGCCTGTTCTTCTTCCCCAATAAAAAGCTCATAAACGTTACTGATAAATTCTACCGGAATAATAGAGAAATCATATATATCAAATAAACTCAACTGGTGTGATTCAGTTCCTAATTCGGTTCCCTGAATCAATTCTGCTAATACAATAAAGGCTTCCTCAGTTATAGATTTATATTCATCACTACTTATAGAAAACAAATCACCATTGAATTTTTCCTCCAGGAAATCGAATAAAGGTATAGCAATATCTCTATCCCGCAGTATGTCTGCAAACTCATCATTATCCAAATATTCATATTCGCTACTATCTACCTGAAAATTTAATCTTACTCTGCGATCTATAAGGTATCTCGTAAAAATACATTTGCCAATCACCCGATTCGCCATGCTTTTCTCAATGTTATAATTGCTCTTTAAAATCTCGCGAGCTACTTTAATATTCTCTAATAATTTATAATCCACTCTGTCCTTATATTCGAATTCATGTTCATAATTTTCCCAGGGAGTTCCATTTAGTAAATTGAAATACTCAAAATCATCTATACTACCTTCATTAAATGGAGATAATGTTTTATCCTCCACTAAATATCTGAAACCATTGTAAATGTCTATAGTGCCAGGTTCTATAATAAAAACTATCGGAGATTCATTAAAATTCCAGACACTTTTAAATATAGCTTGCTTGTCATCGGGATTTTCGTAAAATAATATTAAAGGTTTATTACTTATACAAAAAAAGGCATCTGGTTTATATTTTCTTTCAAAAAATTCTTCCACCCTTTTGGCAAACAGTCCAGTCCATTTATTCTCGGAAGTAATATAAAGACCATTATCACGATTAAAACCAAGCTTTCTAAATAATGATTCCATAAGCTTTACCTCCTTATTTTAACTTCCTGAGAATCTATCCTTTCCCATTCTGTACTTAATATTAATACTAAATCTTTGTCAAATAGAAAACACCCTGAAATAGGCTATTAATCTGATAAAATTCTTTATTAATAACAAAAAAATGCAAAAAACCTCCCTAGTTCAATTTTGGGTTCACCACCTCATCTATACTTAAAGACATACTTCTGATTATACTTTCCAGTTTTTTTCTATCTTCGCCCAAGCTTATTCCATAAGCGTATAATGAATCAGGAACTTCATGGATAAAACTTTTCAGCACCTTATCATTCCTGCGTTCTTTTAGTACTTCCTTCACCAGATTCAGTGCTTCATCTAAGGGTATCTCACAGAATAATTTCTTACATTCTCTGAAAATCATTGTATTAGGCACTTCGGGTAATTTAACGAAATACTCTTTTATTATCCTGGTGTATTCAGGCTGGCGTAAAGAATCAAACATGACTTCCCGCTTAACGTTTTCCTTATTTGATATAGCATTACGTACTGTTTTAATAGTATTCCTATCCGTTAAAACAAGTATTCCTGCTGCTGCCGGTAATATTTCACATAGCCTATTCACTTGAGAAGCACTGGTTACCACATAAACATATTCAAAAAAGTCGAAATAAGTTCCAATTTGTTTCTCCAGCCTGCTGAAAGAATCCAGTTCCGTCTTGATCTCATATACTGTCATCGTACCATTAATGATCACGACATCTGCTTTACATTCATTTACCCGGAATTCTGTCAGCATATTTGAAGTATTCAATGAATGCCTGCCCAACAGAATCTTATTTGCGATAGCATTCTTATAAACATACTCATTCCGGTAATTCCTGAATAAATACCAGTAAACCCCATCAAAGAATTTACTCAAGGAAATGCTCATATCCATTTGCTCACTCATCCCACTCAGAGAAAGTAATTCCCGAAGATACTTTGAGTCATTATTCTGGATAATCCCATCCAATACCATGGGACTGAATATCCTGCTAAAACTCGATAAATACCTTCGTTCAATCTGCATGTCCTTATTCTCCTAACATTGCCTAATGTAATTATTTCGTTTTATTTATCAAGTAAAATCTTTGTACCTTCATCATCTCAAATTCATAAGTGCACCGCAGCGAATTCATGAGCGTGGGGCGCTGATGACGCCCATTCAGAATATAGTCCAAATATTATCAACTTTATTTTTCAGTTTACCAGTTATCATTAATTCTCCAATTTTCTTTTTCCTAGAATCACTCAGGGGGTTTCTTATAAAACAGGATCTCTGTCAATCTTCTTGACTAAATTTTCATAAATAATAGGCTTAATAGACAAATATTGTTGCTAATATGGGGCTTATTTCCCTTACTTCCTGTGTATTCTATGAAACGAAAAATTCCACATAACTAATTACCGTTTTCTTCTTAAAGTATCACTGCCGTTGCATAAGAAACCACCAGGCTCTTCTCCGCCTCAATGCAGGCAGTACTAAGGCTGCCGTAATATGAATCTTTCTCCAAAAAACAAAAATTAGTTTCCATTAGCTACCCCAATACTTAGATGAAATACAAATTAAGGATTACAAGAGTTTTTAATGGTAATCCAGACAAGACTTTTGAAATCCGAACATTGCCTCAAAATCCGCAAACTCGCAATTTATCAAATCCTCTATCACACATGACTAAACATCTGACGGAGCTGCTCGGAAGACTTGCCCAAAGCACCGTTCAAAACTCGGTATAGAAAATCTTTGTTACTCATTGTCTTACCTTTTGAATTTATAATACAATATAATATCCATTTCTCATCGAGGTCGAGATTTAGTTTTTTTTATTAAAATCAAATGGCGAATTTTCTTATTAATCTCTTCCAGTAATTGTCTCACCCCTTCCCTAGTATGAAACTGTAATTCCTGTGGCAGACCTGCAACTGCATACTCTATTTGCTGTTTACTCTTCTGTAAGGCAATTATTGCTTTATTAATCTCATGAATTTCAGTCTGTCTGTTGATGATATCGGCTGAGCGTAACGTACTCACTGCTTCCTGTACCCGTGCTTTCATCAACTGGTCTTCATGATCTTTGATCAGAGCAAACAAATCAAATAAGACTTCATCTAAATTATTGATCATTTTGTTTACTCTCCAGGGTGGTATTTACCAAGCTGGTGATGTTTTTTATCGCTTCCAGCTTTACAATGTCGTTAAGTTCCGGATTCTGATTTATCATATCTGAAATAGCCTGTATTATGCTGGTGGTAATCTGACCTTTAACAATATACTGTGATGTTTCCGCATTGATTTTATCAATATATGCTCTGGCCTCTGATTCTGTTTCTCTGATCCTAGCTTCGATAATATCAACCTGTGCTTTTCCTGAATTTTTTATCTTAATTATATCTATTATGTTATTCATCAGCTTTAAAGCCGTTCCAGCGTTTTTTATGCGTTCAAGATTTTGTTTTTCAATAATCACCTGGTTCTTATTTTCAGTCTGTACTTCTGTCACCTGGATTACTTTCCCGTCAGCATCCAGTGTAAGTTCCTGTCTCGGATTCCGTGCCCTGGGAAGATTATACTTCTCACTCATGATTTTACCCTTCCTTTATAATTTTATTTAACTTATTCAATGAACCGACAAGCCTGTCTTTGCTCTGCATTAAAGCGTTAATTTCACTCTTTTGTGTTTCTACATCCAGATTCAGGGCATTTTCGCAATTTTTGATATCCTCTTTGTATCGAGATTCAACATCCCTGATGTTTTCTTTTTCTATTGAAGGTATTACGTCATCCAGTAATTCCTTAATAACTTCTTTTTCCCATTTTTTAAGCATCTCTGCTACACCTTTAATGAGCTTACCCTTCCATCTGTTTGCTTGTACGGTAAAATCTATTACCTCCACTGCTGCCATCAGGAGAATATTGGCTTTGGCAACCAGTTTCTTATTAAAGATTCGGCCTATCTTTGTATATACCGAACGAGAAAATTTCTTCTTAAATATTTTACCTACATTTTTAACTGCTATTTTCGTAAAATTGCCTGCACCTGCTGCAATCCCACCCCTTCCTCCCAGTTTCGTTAATGCCTGGCTAATGTATTTACCCATGGTTTTTTGCAGAAGCCGCTTGAATGATTTTTTCAGGAGCTCAGCTTCTATATTTGATTTTATAATAACAGACTTTTTGATTTCTTTAACTGCCGTATTGGCTATATCTTCAAGTTCATTATTTAATATTTTCAGTTCTGTTTGTATCATATCCTCTATGTTCCTGCCCTCTTTTTTTACCAGAATTGGCAGTGCATGACCCTGAATCCAGGCATAGGTGTCATCCTTTCCCAGCCACTTATCTGATGAATTGATATCTTCGGTTAATGTTTTTAGAATACTTGTTGCTGCTTGTTCTATATTCATTTGACCTAAGCTGCGGATTCTTCTTGTACAGAAATATACCGCATCTATTGATTTTGATTGTGCCTGGATTTGGATAGAGTGCAGTTTACGTAATGAATCCAGGTTAAAACTTTTCATTTTTATATAACTTATCTTGATATCAATAGTGGAGATGATCTCTGCCAGCATTTCCTGCAAAAGTTTTAAGAGGTTCTTATTGTTCTCATTCTGGACATCAGCATCATTAACCTTAGACTCAACCTTGTTCCAGAGTTCCCTGATATCGGGTCGCAGCTCTGGATTCCTTTTTTTATCAACCTCATTTACCAGAAGAATCTCAACACTTTGTAGTAATGAATCCTGTGCATACCTTATTATTTCCTGTATTCTTTTGTCATTTTTACTGGTGCCTTCGGGAACTCGGTTAATAACCAGTATAATGGGAATATCTCTCTCAGGTATTGTATCTTTGACCAGTTCAAACAGATCCTGGTCCACCTGGTTAAATCCAGTTCGATAGCAACAGGCAAAGACTAATAAATCACTGTTAGGGATGAACTCTCGCAGGCTTTCCTCGTGTTCCTCCAATAATGAGTTGTAACCTGGAGTATCAAAAATATTTAAACTCCTGAGATGGGAATCAACAGGATTAATCCCAAGCATCAATCTTAATGTATTAACGTCTGGTTTTTCTGCCATCTCGCTGAACAGAGATTCATCAACCTGCTCCAGAGTAGCATCTTTATTGATCACATAGAATTCCGGTGACGTCAGGTTATCAAGTTTCACATGTACTACTGTACCGCTGGTAGGTCGTGCCCTGGCAGGAAGTATATCCCGCGGGAATAAACCATTAATTAAAGTCGATTTCCCGGTGCTCGTTTCGCCTATCACAGTTATGTACCCCTGAGGGTTATTCAATCTCAGGCACAACATCCTCGCAAAGGTCAAAAGCTCGATATCATCAAACTTTTCTATCTCTGGCAGTATGTTTTCGCAGATTTTGGCGGCATGTGACATAATGTTCTTCATGCTTCCTCCAATGTATCAATAAAGCTGCGAATCGAGTTTAAATCAGCTTGAAGGTTTACCTTTTCCCGAACTTTATCACTCTTTTCCATAGTTTTCAACTCAACTTTTTTTCTCAGCTCATTATCGTAAGCTTCCTGCTGAGCATTTATCCATTCATCTAATTGTTTATTCATGTAAGTATCAAAATCTTTTAGATTACTTTGTAAGGTTGCCCTCAAATTATCTATAAAACTTGTAACAGCACAAAACACTTGCGGTTCTGCCTGTGCAATTCTTTTATCAAGTACTAATGTTTTTGCACCCCTGCCAAGTTTGCCAATTAATAGACCTCCCACTATTGCTCCAAGAATTGTTCCTACGATTACACCGGCAGGACCTAATGAAATTCCTAATGCAGCCCCGAGTTTTGCACCTATTGCAGTTCCCACCGCTGTACCCCCAAGAGCACCTGCTATGCCTCCCCCAATATTTCCAATAACAGGGAAAATATTTTCGTACTTAACCTTTTCTGCGGTTTTGTAATCGAAAGTTGCTGTTCTTTTATTGAAGTCCCACTCCTGTATATTTTCTAATTGAGCTATCAACTCGCTTTGTAGTAGCATTAACCTATCCTGCACTTCTATATATATTTGTTCTTCAATATCATCACATTCTGCTTTGAAGGCTATGTTTAATCTCTCACCGTCAACTATTCCAGCCCTGAGTTTCGTTCTCATATTGTTACGTAGAATCATTTCAGAGTCTCTCAAATTTATCAAAATGGATTCATCAAGTTCCTTTTTAAACTTACCAGTCTTTTCCCGAGCACCAGTAGTTTTAATAACAACTCCCTCTTTGTACTCTTTAAATAACTCTTCCTCCTGTTTGATGATCTCGTCCAAAATAAAAGAGTCTTTATCAAGTAGGGTTATTCTGTTTTCAAGATAAATAAGCGTATTTGAAGTATCTATTTTAACGTGTTTATAAATACCGGTCTCAGTTAAATAAGGCCAACTATCTGCATAGGATTGAATTTCTTTTCGAAGTAAGGGCATTCCAGATTCTTCAAAATCATCAACATTATTGCTAAAACTTGCTCCCAAAGCACCTTCTCCATTTACACAAATTAAATTTGGATTTTCGAACAAGTCACTCCAAATAATTCTTTTCTCATTGCTAAGCACCGAAAGGTTATGATCCTTCGCATCCTCAATCTCCACATTACTATCGGTATCCCAGCAACTTTGACAAAATAGTGCTTGTGGTAGCAAAGGCCAGACTATCCTTATCCAATATGTTTCTCCTCGTGTGAGAGGTGGAGCTGACCTTATTAGAAATATTACTCCGCTTGAATTGGTTAAGTAATCTAAAGTTGTTTTTTGATTCTCTAAAGTTAAGCTGCCATAGCCAGGCAGATCCACTAAAACGAGTCCATTTTTTAACAACTCATTATCGGAGTAAACTTCTACTCTTTCAACCTGCAGACAATTACCGGGATTATGTTCATTATCCAGGTACAGAGCAAGCACACTTTCGCTGGCAGTAACCTCTTCCGATGTTCCATTTTTATAACACACCACTGCTTTCCCCATTTTATCGGGCTGATAGTGTATTTCTGTTGGCACACAGGTTGTTTCCGGTGCATCCGTCGGGAGAATTCGCTCACCGAATAATAATGCGTTAAGTATTGTACTTTTCCCGCTTCCCTGAACTCCAAATACTGGCATATAGAATTTTTCTAAATTAAGTTGCTTAAGCCATGCCTGCCAGCGTTCTGCAGTTTTGTTTTGAAGATACTTTTCTACGATTACAATAGTTTTCTCATTCGACAGTATTTTGTTTAATAAGTATTTGCGGTTTTCCATTATTCCCCCTGAATATTTTTTTATACCACGGTTTTAGCATCCATATTATCAATTCCTGATTTATATTTAATTGTTCTATAAGTCTCTTTCCCGAATCTTGCTGTTCTTGAAGTAGCAATTCAAGAGAAGCACTCAAATTTTGTACGGCATTGGACAATTCCCCCAATTCATTAAGTATGCCATCAGTTTTGCCAGAAATTACTTTCTCTGTTGTTAAAATATCGTCCTTGATCTCCTCTCTTATTAATTCCTGGCTTTTTAAGGTTTGTGCATTAGTGTCTCTTGTCGAACCATCTATCAACTCTGATAAATGATATTTACAACTATCTATTATTCTGGTTATATTAAGAACTATTTCTTGAGTTTTATCCAAGGCAACTTGCAGAAACTGCTCACAAATAATTCTAAACAACTCAGATCTATCATTATGAAGTAATGATTCAAAATGACTTGATAGAGAATCTATCATACTCGTAAGACTTGGATATGTCTCGGTAACGATATAATCTTTTAAAGCTCTGGAATTCTGAAGGACAGACTGAGATGATTCACTGATATCCTCACTCAGTCTATGCAACTTGGAAGTTAATGACATTATTTCAATCAATCTGTTATCTATAATAGTCTGGTTGCGAGAACAATCCTGTGCTAAAGAATCTAATGTATTCTTTAGTAAATAATTGGTGAAGATAATCCTTTTAATATAACGAGAAGTAAAAGTGCTAATTTTTTTTAATCGCACGATGGACTTGGTATTCTCCTGGCTAATAACACTTATTATTTGCTTACTTTGATCCTCCACAAAGTTTATTATATCACTAATTCCAGTATTTTCCAGGGTTAGTATTTCTTCCTTCAAGGTACTTAAATCAGTCACAAAATGATTAATTAAGCCATCATATAAGCCTTTTATATATTCACTTAGGCTTTCCTGCAATTGTCTTTGGGCTGTTGTCAGGTTACTCGACATACCGCTCTGCAGGGCGTTTTCGGGATCATTTATAAGAGTCCTGATCTCAGCAAAATTAGCAATGACATTATCAATGCTTTCAAGAGCGATATTATTGTTTTTAGAAGCATCAGCAATTATCTCTGAGCTTTTCTGATTTAAAACTATACATATTTCATCCTTTATAGTCTTCTCTATCGACACTATTGTATCGGGTAATTGCGTTAATAACCTGTTAATTGGTTCAAATGATTGACGAAGTTCTTCATCTACAGAATGTGGGAGTGTATTAATACTTTCTATCAATTCGTTCAAAGTAACTTGTGTGTCATTTGACTGTCCTCTTAATGTATTAGCTAATTGTTGAACAAAATCTTCGTAAAGTTGTTTTGAGTAACTATCCATTTTGATTTTAACGGTATCTTGAGTTTTAGTATCAATACTCATATTAGTTTGACCTCCATCGAGGTAAATTTGAACCTATCATATTTATGAAATTATCTTTATCTTTCATATATAGCCCTCGTTTTTGAATTTCAGCAATAAACTCTATTTCGTCTCTCTCATTTTTTAACTGACTTTTGTCAATAAGTAGTTTCTCAATTATGCGGGATAGATCAATATCATCATGATTAATCATCACTCTATTAGGTTTTAGCTTTGCCTCTTGTAAAAAATCATAAAATGCTCCAAGATACTCAAACAGATTGTTATTATCACAAAAATCTGTAAAATCAGATATTACAACAACAAGAGTCTTAGCCTTTCTCACATGTTTAACAAGCTCTGATTTAAAGTACTGCTTATAAGTATGACCCTGAGATATATTAAACATAACAATCAAATCACGCTGTTGCCATTCGAGTCGATTCATCTTCTGAGAAAATTCAGGATCATTAATGAACTACCCCGGGGCAAGCCCCGAGGTATCATAAGGAAAGTGTGTGAATGAAAACCCAGGTTTTCAAACTTTCCTATTTACCCCGACGCAGAGCGTCGAGGAATTCTTTTGATTAAACCTGCCATCAATCGTTATGATATCATGTTCTCGATTCTTTATCCGTTGATAGGGCTTCGATTTAAACACATATTGAGGAAAAAACCGCTCCCAGACTTCTCGACATGTATCTTGATCCCAATGCCAGACAACAAGCTTAGGTGTTATTTTTCCCTGCTTATTACCCATAATTTCTTCAAAATAGTATTGATACCGTTTTGATGAAACGGAATTTAAAAACTTAATCAGACTTAGTTCATAGTTGTGTAACTCAATTACTTTAGAGTCGGATTCTTTCTGCAAAATTGATTCATTTTCAGCCAGGTTTGACTCCTGGATGATTTCTTTTTGGAATTGTATCTGTGATTCTATATCTTTCTTTAAATTTTTGATATCTAAGATAATATTTTGTTTAGTGTTCAGTGGAATTAAATGTTTGATTGCTTCATCGATAGCTTGAATTTGGGAGTTTAGTAAACTATTAATTGTCTCGGAATATTTACATAGAGTTTCTTGAGATTGACCTTTGCTTTCTAATAGCCAAAGCTTGTCAGATTCTAATCTTCCTTTCATATCATTTCGGAATTTCCCTAAATTTTTAATAATGGATTTTTTTGTTGTTATAATTTCATAACCCCAACCGAATTTGAATATATCTACTTTCCTTTTTAATTCGTTCCCAAAGCCTTCTTTCGCAATTCTATGTTTTGTTGACTTTGTATCCACTTCCACCGGATTGATTACATTACTCGGAGCTCCATTATTTGGTTTATAAAAAAAATCTTCATTGAGAATGTTATGCTTTTTCCTCAGTAACTTAAAGTCATTATTCATTTGTACGATTTGTTTGTTGAATTCATGGTTAACGGAATTAACACTCTTTTGCACTTCATTTCTTAGTGTATTGGCTTCATTAACGGATGATTTTGTTAATTGAGAAAGCTTATTGTTTACCGACGGAATATATTCTTCAAAATCTTTATATATATATTCGAATCTGTTTTTATGCCTATCTCTTAAACTATTTAATTCCTGCTGTTGTCTCACGAGCTTTGCCCGATCATCCTGATAGTGCTTGTCTGTTGTAGAATCATCATAACATTCTTTTTCAAGGATATCCACCAATTCATTGTCTAATTGCTTAAGTCTGCCAACAAGAAATTTTGGAGACAGTTTTGATATCTGCCCGTGTAGTGTAGCTATTAATTCATCTAAACCGGAGAGTCCATAAAGATCATGATCCAGAGATTGTTTTGCTGAAACTAATATTATTGGTACTTTCGAGACATCAATTAGGTTTGTTTTGATAAGGTTGTTCTTAAACTTTAGTTTATGCTCCTTGGCAACTTCATCCCTTTTTTTTGTCACAACACCATCCTTTTCGACCTTACTTTGAATGGAATCAGAACAATTTAAAATACAAATAAGTGGTTTGTCTCTATCAGTTATTAATTGAATAATTTTAGAGTTTTCCTGACCTACAAGTCTGATCGTAGATACATATAACACTAAATCCAACCAAGGTAGGATATTACTCAAGGTAATCTCGTCATGATGAGGCATGTTATACGCTTCAAGCCCGGGAGTATCACATAATGTTATGTCTTGATTTAGTTTAAACTTTTTAGAGAAAACGGATAGCTGAAGAATTTTTTGGCTATTAATTGGATTCTTTAACTCATTACCAATTTTATTAATTTCCTCACTAAGATTCTCTACGAATTCCTTTACCTTGCCGTTTTCGTAAGTTACGATTACCTTCTGTTGTGCGCCTTTGCGAATCATGATCAGGCAATTCGTACTGGGTTTTACCGCAGAGGGAAGTAGCTGTTCTCCAAGCAGGCCATTTACCAGTGTCGACTTTCCGCTGCTGGTTATACCGATCAAACCCACTCTCCAAGAAGCGCTGTTCCACTGTTCATTTTTTTCCTGTAAATGTTTTATCTTGGAATGAAAGTGCTGCTGAGTGACTTCAGAAACACTTAATATGTCTATAGCCTGCTGCACAAATTCCTGAGGATTCATCTCAATGGCCATAGATTCTTTTTCTTGTGCCATATCAAGTTAACCCAATAGTAGTGTAAATCCTCAAAAATTTCCATTTCACTCCATCAGTCAAAATACTAATAGCTGAGCGATCATAATAATTGTATCTCTGAAGCTGCTCCTCATAAGTAGAATAATCACCTTGTAATTTCCCGACAGCTTTGATCTCCAGAAATACTTCCGGAGTTCTGTCAGAATGATTATTGATAAATAAAGCAATATCTACTCTCCCGCCTTCTTCTTTACTTATGTCTTTCTTAGGGAATTTCTTTACCGGATATTCCGTATATACTTCATTAGGATTCCAGATATCCCAGCCTAAAGCCTGTAATACTCTGGCAACTAAAGAAAATCGAACCTGCTCCTCGTTTACATAAATACCCTTTAAAAGTTTAGATCGAATATCATTTAGAATTTCTTTCATTTATCTACTCCTAGTATTTACCAAACATAAATATTATTATTTTATAGACAAGTAAAATGTTTTCTTCCATATAATTAATGAAGAGTGAGAAGAAAAAAAAGTGAGAAGTGAGAAGGGAAGTCAGCCGATCTCGCTCAGAACTCCTGCCCCGAGTACAGTTCATCCCGATAAATCGGGACTGTCTTGCCTTCGTTCTTCACATTACATTTTTCCGTGTATTCCGTGTGTTCCGTGGTTAATAATCTTACATTACATTAGCTCCAGGACTAGGAACTCGAAAGTAAAAAGTGGAATAGAATGCCCATCGATGTCCATACTAAAAATAAAATTAATCAGTTCGTCTTGTTAGTTTTGGCTTGATGGGGCGTAATGTATGAAGCCTATTCGATGCTAAAAAAAATCTTACATTACATTATATTAGTGAGAAGTGAGAATGAAATCAAAGTTAGTCAGCCGATATCGCTCAAAACTCCTGCCCCGAGTACAGTTCATCCCGATAAATCGGGACTGTCTTGCCTTCGTTCTTCACATTACATTTTTCTGTGTATTCCGTGTGTTCCGTGGTTAATAATCTTAAATTATATTCTCTTTTGTGTAGAGATTAAAGCCTGTTAACCGCTGTTTCTGATACCTTGCTGCCCGTTTATTCCATTCATCACGCTCATGCTGAGAAAGTAATTGCCAGTTTTGCCCAATTTCCACTATCTTATCATTAAAATACTGCGTCTGCGGATTATCGCGGTGGTCATACTTTCGCAGGTGAGTGATCAGAATTTATTTATCGTCTTCGCAGGTGAAAGGCATGTGGCAGAGATCAAATCTAACATCAAGCTGTTTGACGGCACGGACATCATCGGCACGGCGGATGGGTGTATTGAGCGGGGCATCATGAAGAATCTGGGGATTAGTTCTGGCTTCTTCGGCAATGTCTATCATAGTCCGGATAAATTCGTCGAGAGTCTCCTTACTTTCCGTTTCGGTAGGCTCGATCATGATAGCTTCGGGCACGATAAGCGGAAAATAGATGGTGGGGGCATGATAGCCTTTATCTAGAAGACGCTTGGCAATGTCAAGGGTGTGGACGCCGGACTCTTTTTTCTGCCATTCACCGCTGGCAACTAATTCGTGCATGCAGCTTTCGTTGTAGGGCACATAATAGTATTTTTCCAGTTTTCGCATAAGGTAGTTGGCGTTGATGACCGCATTTTCAGCGACACGGCGGAGACCTTCGGAACCCAGCATTTTCAGATAAAGCCAGGCACGGACATTGACTATGAAATTGCCATAGAAACTGTGAACTTTTCCGATGGAGGTAGCTTTGTGGCTGTTATCCAGATAAAAACCTTCCTCAGGATTGCCGGCAATCATCGGGCAGGGCAGGAATTTAACGAGATCGGAGCGGACACCGACGGGACCAGAGCCTGGTCCACCGCCACCATGCGGCGTGGAAAAGGATTTATGCAGATTGTAGTGCATCACGTCGAAGCCAATTTCGCCGGGTTTAACCAAGCCCATGAGAGCATTGAAATTAGCACCATCCATATACATCAGCCCGTCCACGCTGTGAATAATGTCGGATATTTCGCAGATATGGGATTCAAATATACCGAGGGTATTGGGATTCGTGAGCATAAATCCGGCAGTATTATCATCAACGGCAGCGCGAAGAACATTCAGATCAACCATGCCTTTTTCGTTAGAGGCAATTTCCACGATCTTGTAACCGGCTAAAGCAGCGCTGGCAGGGTTGGTGCCATGAGCAGAATCGGGCAGAATGATAGTGGTTTTGTGATTACCTTTAAATTTATGATAAGCTTCGATAATTTTAAGTCCGGTAAATTCACCGTGCGCACCGGCGACGGGCTGAAGCGTTACCGCAGCAAAACCGCTGATTTCAGCGAGGTCACGCTGGAGTTCCCAGAGAATCTGGAGAGCACCCTGCACGGAATTTTCGGGCTGGAAAGGATGGATGTCGGTGAGAGCTTCATTATTTACCAGAGCATCACTGATCTTGGGATTATATTTCATGGTGCAGGAGCCTAAGGGATAAAAGCCTTTTTCGACGAAGTGGTTTTTGTGGCTTAATTCTATAAAATGACGCATGACATCAAGCTCGCTGACCTGAGGCAGGCGAGGTTCAACTTTTCGACGGAATTTTTCCGGGATGCAATCGGTCAATTTGAGATCAACATCATTTGCGGGTAGCGTGTAACCTTTGCGACCGGGAGAATTTATTTCAAAGATAGTTTTACTCATTATTCCTCCTCTTCCTTATCCAATGATTTCAGCATTTCCACCAGTTGCTGCATATCATCAAGAGTAATCTTTTCCGTAACAGCGATCAGCAGGAGGTCATCGAAGCCGAATTGAGCAAGCGGAATACCGGGATAGACATCCCATTCACTTAGAGTTTCGCAGATAACGCTGGTAGGATATGGTGTTTTAACGGCAAATTCCTTGAAGAAGGGAGCTTGTGAATATAATTCAAAACCCGGAAGCTCAGAAATGCGTTTTGCCAGATAGTGTGCCTTGGTGGTAGATTGCTCAGCCACCTGGTGGAGACCCTGCTTTCCCATCAGGCAGAGATAAACAGTTGCTGCCAGGGTACATAGGGCATCATTTGAGCAGATATTGGAAGTAGCTTTTTCACGGCGGATGTGCTGCTCGCGAGCCTGTAAGGTCAAAACATAAGCCTTATTTCCGGCTGCGTCGAGAGTGGCACCTACCAGGCGTCCGGGCATTGAGCGGATCAAAGCTTTCGTTGTAGCCAGGAATCCGAAGAGCGGACCGCCATAAGATTGCGGATTTCCGAGGGCTTGACCTTCGCCTACGACAATATCTGCCTTATATTCGGCAGGCGAATTGAGCACGGCAAGCGAGACAGGGTCAACCACAGCCACGAGAAGAGCTTTACCTGCGGAGTGCACGATTTCTTCGATGGCGAAGACATCTTCGAGGCAGCCCAGGAAATTAGGGGTTTGCATCAGAAGACAGGCAGTTTCGTCATTCATTTCCTTTTGGAGGTGTTCCAGGTCTATTCTGCCGTCTTTTTCGGCAATCTCAACCAGTTCCACGCCGATACCGCTGGTATATGTGTGAATCACCTGGCGATACAGCGGATTCAAGGTTTTTGGCAGTAAAGCGCGGAATTTTTTTGTTTTGCGGACAGCCATCAGAACTGCTTCGGCAGAGGCTGTTGCTCCGTCATACATCCCGGCATTGGAGACTTCCATACCGGTGAGTTCGCAGATCATGGTCTGGTATTCATAAATATACTGCAGCGTGCCCTGACTGACTTCCGCCTGATAAGGCGTGTAAGCAGTCAAGAATTCCGGGCGGCTGATGATATGCTGCACTGCTGCCGGAATAAAGTGATCATAGATGCCACCGCCTAAAAAGGAAACAGACTCACTGGTGGGAATATTATCTTCTGTTAATTCGGCTAATTGTCTTTTCAATTCTAATTCACTGAGCGGTTTTCCCAGGTTGAAGCTGGCTTTTTCCAGGAACTTGCGGGGGATATTAGCAATCAGATCGGCAAACGTATCCACACCGCAAGCCTGGAGCATTTCCAGACGCTCTCGGTCGGTATTGGAGATGAATGGCATTTCTACCTCCTTAATATTTATTTAATTCTAACAATAAAAATTAAAATCTTAGTACAAATTTTGCCACTTACACTTCCTGTCAAACAATATTAAGGCGGGAAGTTTGCACACCCAGGAATTTAAAATATCCCAGCTTCTGTAGGGGCAGACCTGTGTGTCTGCCCTGGTTTTACCTGCTTCCTCGATATTACTATGATGTCCTGGGTGTGATGGAAGAGGGCAGACACATGGGTCTGTCCGTACGGTAGATGGGAGTTTTTTAACCTGGAATTTAAAGTATCCCAGCTTCTGTAGGGGCAGACCTGTGTGTTTGCCTTGGTTTTACCTGCTTCCACGATATTACTATGATGACCTGGGTGTGATGGAAGAGGGCAGACACATGGGTCTGCCCGTACGGACGGGGCGGGGTGAATCTTGGGTTTATTTATGAAATTGATTATTCCTGGAAATATTTATCCTTTTCCCAGTTAGAGGGATTAGATTGAATATAATAATAAATTTTTTCCAATGAATTTTCATTCCTGATTATATGCTCATAATAATTTCTATGCCAGAACCTTTTATCGAATTTCTTCCACTCATTATCCTTAACATTACGAATATATTCATTAGTGGTCATAGTTTTGAACCACTGCACAATTTTAGATAAAGAAATACCTGGTTTCCATATTTCATTCCATTCTTTATTCAAAATATCTGAGCAATCTTTCGTTTCCAGATTTTTCGCTGCATCTTTTAATTCAGGTCCTTTATTTTCTAAGATGAAATGAATATGGTTTGGCATAATAATATATTCTAGGCATTTAATTTCATCAAATTTATTCTCGATTTTGAGATACCATTTTTCAACCATTTTACCAGCTTCATTAAGCACCATTTTACCCGAGTTAATATTACCCAGCAGATTTACACAATTAAATATACAAATTGTTACAAAATAACATCCTGCGCTTCCATAATCATAATCTGGGAAGCGAAAACTATGGCGATGATGTTTTTCAGAGTTATATTTCATAATTTCCTCTTTATAGATAATATTTATAAAGTTTTTATGTTTTGTCTATAATTATATTAATTGATCATATTATTTATATGTTGGGTAATCATCTTAAGAGCAGAAACAGCCTTCAGATATGAAGGATTGTCAAGTGATCTGCCTCTTCAGTAGATGGGAGTTTTTTGCTCTGGAATTTAAAGTATCCCAACTTCTGTAGGGGCAGACCCGGGTGTCTGCCCTGATTTTACCTGTTTCCTCGATATTACTATGATAATCTGGGGTATTATAGAAGAGGGCAGACACATGGGTCTGCCCGTACGGTGGCTGGGTGGTATGTTTTTGTTAAGTAACACTAATTTTTCGTAAATAGATATATTCGGAATTATTCACTTCTGCTTTGAGGATGAAAGGGAAAATATCTCGACGCAGGCAGAGGAAGAAATCTTCGACGGGCATGGAATTCTGGTTCTCCGGGAGAAAGAAACGTTTTCCGTCTGTCTGGAAGATTTCGTAAATGAAATCAGGGAAGCTGAAATCCTGTCCGGTAATGAGCGAGAGAATGTAATCAGCACAAATAGAATCTTCCAGGGTCTGTCGTCTGCCAGCCCAGCCCATATCTACTAAAGTCACAATTTCAGGATTTCGGGCTTTAATATAGCAGGCGGTAGCCTGAGCATTGACAAAACTGCCGGTGAGCACTTGATCTGCTTTAGAATTCATGGCAGCAATTAATCCTCTAGTGCCGGATGAAGAGGCATGAACAGCGGATTTACCGGTAAGATCAAGATTCTTGATCTGACTGGGAGAATTACCATGGTCAAAGCCGGGCTGGATTACTCCTTCCCGTTCACCGAAAAGCAGAAGAGATGAGTCTTCTTTTTTAAGCTGGTGTGCTTTATCCAGGGAGTCCACGGGAATGATCTGCTTTATGCCTGCACCAAGTAAATAGCATTCCAGGCTGAATGCCCGGAAAACATCTATAATAACGGCAATACCCTCAGCCTGCCGGGCACCTTCTATCAGGTGCTTTAGTTTGATTTCCATATTTCACTTCCATCCCGCAGAAAATTTTTGGTCAACTTTCTATTAACAGTCAATCTGTCTATAAATATGAAGATAAAGTAAAAGATTGAATCCTGATGAAAATTATTATGTGGTCATTAATATGATCAAGATGATTAAGCACCTGCGGAATGTATTTATTTTGAATATTTAGTAATGATCTTATTAATTAAATCCATTAGTTCAAATCCCCGCTGAGGAGGGAGAATTGAGTCCGGGTCAATCCTGAGACTTCTGGGAAGCTCAAAATGAAGTGAATGCCAGCGTTTATCGGTGATAGTTTTTGAGTATTGAGCAGTGAACCAGATTTTTTGATAATCTCCTGAGATAGATAAATCTGCCAGCTCAGGTATTTCTTTGACAGCAACCATAAGTTGCACGCCAAATTTTTTAGCATATTCAGGATCATGAGGACCGGATGAGATTTCAATATCAAATCGGGCATTTCTGGAGCCATGACCATGTATTTCAATCACCAGATCAGGATTCAGGCTTTCAATAAAGCGGAAATAATCAGTTTTTTTATCTTTATTGGGATCAAAGAAGTAGCGACTGGCAATAATACAGGAGCAATTCAATTCCTGAGCCAGGTAACTGCCGAGGTAGCCGGCATTTTCGTCTGCATTACGGTCACAGAGCATACGAGATACACCTCGCGGCGCATGATGGGGTACTGCAACCACAATATTACTGCCAGAAACAATATCAGTCAGTAATAATGGATTAAATTTTTCACCGAGATAAGTTAACCACTTACTATCAAATTTGC
>CAZAHZ010000014.1:0-23391 GCA_964485055.1 uncultured Candidatus Cloacimonadota bacterium | reverse complement strand
GAAACCGGCGAAATCCAGCCTGTCCGCGAGATCGAGCAAAAATCCCAGGTCAGCGGTAAAATTGTAAAACTCCTATTTGATGAAGGTGATTATGTTAAATTGAATGATGTGATCGCCGAAATTGAACCTGACTATAACCAGACCTTTGAAATCACACAGAAAACACAAAATCTGCACACTGCCGAGATTAATCTGACTAATGCTCAGCGCGACTGGGAGAATAAGAAAAAGCTCTTCGAGGATAAGTATATATCAGAAACAGAGCTTGACAATTATGCCGATGCTCTCGAAAAAGCCAGAATTGATTATGACACTTATCTGCTGCAATACGAATCAATTAAAGAAATTGAAACCGAAAATAATGTCTCCAGGGTTCGTGCCACTGCATCCGGTACCGTGATACTTAAAGAAGTTGAAGAAGGTGAAATGGTGATTTCCAATTCTGGAAATTATACTGCCGGTACTGTCTTATGCGTTTTGGCTGATCTGGAGAATATGATCGTCTCTTCGCATATTAATGAGGTGGATATTGGCAAGATTGCCAGGAATATGAAGGTGAATATTCAGGTGGACGCCTATCCTTATGAAAAATATACTGGTGTTATCACAAGTATTGCTCCTATGGCTCAGTTGATCAATAATGTAAAAGTTTTCCCTGTGGAAATTGATATTGATAATGTTGATGAAAAA
Organism: uncultured Candidatus Cloacimonadota bacterium; assembly: GCA_964485055.1. Classification (GTDB taxonomy): domain Bacteria; phylum Cloacimonadota; class Cloacimonadia; order Cloacimonadales; family TCS61; genus Stygibacter. The sequence goes on along the minus strand of CAZAHZ010000014.1, from coordinate 22,701 downwards.
CTCCGTCCCGGTATGACTGCCAATATCACCATTATCGGCGAAAAACGCTCAGATATCTTGATACTGCCCATTAGAGCTATATTCTCTGATCAAATGGGTAACGATATTATTTATAAAGTAGAAAATGACACCATAGGCAGCAGCTCACAGGTCAAAACAGGTATCAATGATTTCCAGAATGTGGAAATTATCTCCGGGGTTGCTGAAGGTGACACCATTTCGCTTACTGAACCTGCCCGTGCTGAAAAAGACAGAATGAAGATCATGTTCGACTAAATGAATTTTCTGATATAAGTGAAGTTAGATCATAATAACCAGAATTAGATACTTAGTTAGGAGGAACGATGAGGAATAAAGAAATTGAAAGTTGGGAAAACCATTATTTAAATCAAATTGAGTTTATTATCAAGCAAGATGTAAATAAGATGATGGATGGTTTGAGATCAAAAGATAAGATCAAAGTTGATTGGGTAAATGCTTTCAAAGAAAGTGCAAATAAAAATTCAGATTTTGCTCGAGGAGCTGAACGCATCTATTTCTGGCTGTTCAATCAATTTGGTATACCTAATTCTTCTCCAATCGGTTCTGATCTTTTCTTTGAGACTTATAATGCATTTATCCATCTGGATATTAAAACCGCAAAAATTGATAATGAGTCTGATTATAAAGGTAAAATCCCAATTGGGAAAAATCAATCGAGTTACAAGTTATCTGGTATTGATTACAAGGTGAATTTACCAAAATTTTATAATTATGAAGGAAAAATATGTCTTACGTATTTCATCAATATAATCTATGAACAGGTTGATGAAAATATCAGCATTAAGGCAGTTTATCTTTTTTCTGTGCCTAATGGTCAGCTTGTGAGTGTCTATGGAAATGAGATTTATAATGCGTCCAAAAATAAAAAAAACGGATTCAGATATAAATATAGCTCAAAGCCAAAATTTGAGTTACTAAAGGATAAACCATATAGAATCAGAAAGTTGTTTTTAGACGAAAACATCAAAGAAGAGGATATTCTCGACTTTTGTATGGAAAAATAATAATGAATCGAATAATTAATTCCGATATCTTTGCTGCTTTAATAAATCTTGATGATAATTCAATTGATCTAGCGATTACTTCACCACCTTATTGGGCACAGCGTAATTATGGTTTTGACAAACAGATCGGCAATGAAGAAACCTATATGGATTATATTTCCAGATTAGTATTTATTTTTAATATATTGAAAAGCAAGTTAGCAAGTAATGGTGTATTTTTTTTAAATATCGGCGATAAATATTTAAAGAAATATGGCAAAACACCTCTTGGTCTTATTCCATATAAATTAGCTCATTATTTGATTAAAGACGGCTGGGTACTCAACGACACAATAATCTGGTATAAACCTAACCATATGCCTTCCAGTGTTAAAAATAGGTTTGTTAATTCCTTTGAGCCCGTATTCGTATTATCAAAAGAGCCTGATAATTATTTCACTGAATATAAAACAGAAAATAAGGACTATTCAAATGTATTAACGGTTAATTTACAGCCAACCACATATAGTCATATTGCTACCTATCCGGAAAAATTAGTTTCTGATTTAATTGATATGACTAAGATTGATCATGACTATACGGTATTAGATCCTTTCGCTGGCAGCGGAACAACTATGAAGGTAATCCGTGATAAAAACAATGATTTTTTTAGTAAGCACCAGGGAAATGCTGTGATGGTAGAATACAATAGCGAATATGTGGAAATAATAAAGCAAAGAATTGCAATGGATAATATTGAAGTTATCAAATATCCCTATCAGGAATATCATTATGATCTAATCAGCGAAAAATGGGATAACTTCTTTGACAATTATGATATTACTGAGATAAAAAAAATTAATATTTCGCAAAATAGAGATTTATTTTATGGCTGTATAAAAACAATTTTATCTTCTAGTTTTAAAGCTGTTTTCAATAAGCGGGAATTATTATTCATTGGTTTACAAAAATACACTATAGAAGATATTTTTAATATCTCCCAAATTAATCTTAGAGGTTGGATCATCAGAAATATGCTGGTTGTGAAGGTAGATAATGCCTGGTTCCCACTGTTTATGATCATTGATGACAATAAGACCAGTAAGTATTATTTTAATTATAAAAAACTGAGATTGAACCACAAAGCAAAAGAAACGGTTTATAAATCCAAGAATTATCTGGGATATAAAGTGATAGATAATTTGTTAAATAAAAATCAGGAAGGAAAAATTATTGATATCACCCAGAAATATAAAAATGGCTTACCAAAATATGTAAAAGTTCTCTGGAATAATAACCGGATAACAGAAGAGTATATAATTAATGATGAAGAAGAAATTCAAAAAAATCTAATATTTGAAGATATGGGCGAATATTTGAAGATTTCAGAGCGAGAAATGATTGTTCCCTTGCAAAAAAATTTTGAAGAAAGTAATATTAATTATCATGAGATTAACAACAATAATGGTAGTAATTCTAATTATAACGGAAAGTTTAAAGATATTGAAAGAAAAAATTGGGGTGCCTCTCCCGGAGCAAGAAGTTCAGTTGAAGAAGAATTTTTTTCCATGCAAAAACTTTATAATATTAAACAGGATATCATTTGTGATTATTTAAATTATTTAAGAAAAAAAGCTGATTTATCCAAAAAAGCTTTTACTGAATTATTCCCCTACGAATATAAACATACGGTTGGGCATTGGTTAAGAAAAGATTTTGGCGGGTCTGTCCCTGTAAATGGTGATTGGGATAGACTCGTAGAATTATTTGATATTGATATTAATTACACTAAGTATGCCTGCAAGACTGCTTTAAAATTGCAGAGTGTAATAAGTACTAAATTTAAAATACCCGAAGATGTTATTTCTCTCGAATTGATTAATAAGTTGGAATTGTTAAACTCTGATTAAATGTTAGTGGTATTGACCACCAGTTGAAGCTGGTAAATAATAATGTGCTTAACTATCTATATTTTATGTAGATTGCATTTATATTCTTCTAATCTATCTCTTTTATTGTTATATTTTCTCTTATTCTTACTATCGTTCATTCTTGCCATGCCCTATTGCCATACTCCGATAAGTTACACTTAAATCGAAACCACATCTTGTTGTTGTGTCGATTGGAGTGCGACTGGGAGGGAGGTTGCCCATAGTACTCGAAAAATGTACCTTTATTTCGGTTAAAAAGTGAACCATCGAAATAAGGAATAGTATTATAAAGATATTTTAATGTTTGTTTTGGAGAAACCAGTAAAAGCCGATGAGGGTTTTAGAATCTATGATCTCGTTATTATCTATATATTCCTGAATAGAATCTGCGGGTAGAAAGAACAACTTTATATCTTCGTGTTCTCCCTCAGCACCACCACCGGAATTGATCTTATCATTTTCAGAGACTTCGGCGTAATAAAGAATGATTTCCTCGTCAGTGCAGCCGGGAGCGACAAAGAAGCGTTTGATTTCCTGTATCTGACCGACTTGATAACCGGTTTCTTCGAGAGTTTCGCGTTGGGCAGCGAGCAGAGGTGGTTCATCTTTTTCAACGAGTCCGGCTGGAAGTTCGAGCATCCAGGGAAATCCGGCTTCAGCGGTGGAATAGCGGAACTGGCGTACGAGAAGGATTGAGTCTTTTTCCTTGTGGAAGATCAGGATGGAAACAGCAAAACCACGGATGAGATTGAATCTTTGCACTTCGACACTATAGTTGGAGTAATGCTGGTCAAATTCTACAGTGGCTTTTTCAACTTTGAAATATTCATCTATTAGAAGTTTTCTGTTTTTTATTTTATATTTCACAGTCCCTCTTTGATAACGTAGCGATTATTAACATCTTTGATTGTCGTAGATCTGGTGATACCGGACGGGAATTCCACAGTCAGCGTCAGACCGGATTTTCTGTTTCCCAAACCAAAGTGCTGAATGAGAGAATGTTGATTCGTAGAACCTTTTCCACCCTGAATTTCACGCGTAAGGACAAGGTCTCGTCCCAGAATAGTAAGGCGTGTACCGATACCATCGCAGCCAAAGCGAGGTTGAACTTCAATTTCCAGCCAGTTATTCTCATTTTTAGTATCATTACGGAATAATTGTATATTTCCTCCGGCAACGATCATATCGAGGTCACCGTCCTTATCATAATCGCAACAGGCTACGCCCCAGCCATTAAAGTGCCGCGTTCCAGAAAGCCATGTGACTTCGCGAAAGGTTCTGTCACCATTATTCATATAAAGAAACGAACGGCGTCCTTCGTAAACATCGGTGATATATAGATCAAGGTAGCCATCATTATCGAAATCACCCCAGGCGGGTTCGGAATTTGTCTCTTCATAGCGGATACCGGCTTCAGCGCGGATATCCTGAAAGGTGAAATCAGGTAAACCGCTATTGATATAAAGCTTGGTTTTATTGGAAAAATCAATATATCGGGGGTGAGCTAGGTTACAGGTGATCAGGTCAAGATCACCATCATTATCAATATCGCCCCATTCGCTGCCGATTGTGTGCCCCCACCAGCCGTCTTTTTCATCACCGGCAACTCCCAGATATTCAGCTTTTTCTTTAAATACACCCTTCCCATGGTTAATGAAAAGCAGATTGGGATTTAGCCGGTAATTACTGACAAATATATCCAGATTGCCATCATTATTATAATCTCCCATATTAACACCGCGACCGGCAAGAGGTTTATCGTTTTCCGTAGTTGCTCCGGCTTTATAAGTAGCTTCTCTGAAACTACCATCACCGCGACCAAAAAAAAGCTGGTCGAGATAGTATGTATTATTTTCACCTTCGTAGTTTGCCAGATAGATATCGAGAAAACTATCTTTATTCACGTCGCCAATGGCAAGACCTTCGCTGGAGACACTGTTATCAACAAAATCCGAAGTCCGCTGAAATTTATAGAAACGAAAGTCACTGTTGATCCAGACATTTTCAGGATCTTTGGTGATAATATCCAGGTCACCATCATTATCCACATCACCCCAGACAGCACCACCGAAAGCAACATCTCCGGCAAAAACGTCTTTGGTGACATCTATAAATTTCTTACCTTTAAGATTGCGGAAGAGCCGGCTGCCACTAAGCAGAAAGTCTTCCCAGCCGTCTTTATCAAAATCGCCCCAGGCGATCCGGCTGCCGCTAATGCCAGCCAGTCCACATTGAGCTGTCACGTCAGTGAATGTAACGTCATTGTATTTAAACTTGTCTCGGGAAGTTTGAAGAGTGGAGCGGTTTCCCGTTAGTTTGAGCAGCAGGCTATCAGCCCTGGGAGTGTAGGTGTTCCGGCTATCACCGGCGGTAATAGCCTGACAGCAGCTTGTAATAGCCTGATCGGTTTTAAGCTGCTGGTTATAAAGTTTTGCCAGAGCATAATGCAGACGGCAGTCGGTTGTCTCATCATCTATTCCCAGTTGATTATTCTCAATTGCTTCAGTAAGGATGGACTCTGCTTCCTGATAATTCCCTGACTTAATAAGCACATTACCTAGTGTATAGGCGGTGAGAATCTTGGCAGCTCTTTTTTCGAGCAGCCATTCTTCTTCGGGATAAAAGGTTGGTTTCTGTGGATACAGGCTGAGATCATAGGCTTTATGTGCTAATTCGAGAGTAAAGTCGCTGTCTTCATCCATAAGCTGATAATTGGCAGCAGATACAAACCAGGGCAGGTAATCCAGAGGAAAAGAATTACGCCAGTCGCTCAGGTATTCTTTGAGAATCTCTTTATCCCCCACATTAGCAAGTGAATAGCAGATGTATTGATACATTGTACGGCGCCAGGGAGTGGAATGATATTTCAATAACAGGTCTTCTATTATGATGATTTTTTCATGGTCGTCATTCCAGATGGGATAGATCAAATCATAGAATTCTGTGCCGGCAAGATCAAAGCAGGCTTTAGAAGAAGGATAACTATGTATAATATTATATTTTAAGGGATTGATTTCACTAGTATCCGCTTCCGCGAGTTGTAAACCAAGCAGGGCATAATAAATGTCTTCTGCTTCCTTACCTTTTTTAAGCATACGCCGTGCTTCTGATTGAATTCTATAGCGCACTGTGATGTTGTCTTTTTGGGCATGTTCAAGGCTAATCTGCCATTTTTTGTATTTTTCTTCGGGCGGGACAGCCTTTCGCAGAGAAATTCCCCAGCCAACATTGAATATCAAGAAACAGAGAAATAGAATGATTGTGATTTTTTTCATAGTCCTCACCTCATGATTCCTTGTAAATATAGCAGGATTTCTTTAAAATCCCTGACAGCAAGGTCTGCTGCTTCTTTAATTTTAAGCCAGTCATTATCTGATTCTGGCTCCTGAATCGCTATAACTCTCATACCGGCAGCCCTGGCAGAGCGAACTCCCACCAGAGTGTCTTCAATCACCAGGCATTCTTCAGAATTTAGCCCTAGAGATTCGGCTGCTTTTGTAAATATATCCGGAAAAGGTTTTCCCCGTAAGTGGGTATCGCCGGAAATTATTACTTGAAAATAATCGTAAACGTTATTATTGGTCAGAACCACAGAAGTCAATTCCAGAGAATTACTGGTTCCAATAGCCATTAAAATATTATTTCTTTTCAGATATTGCAATAGTTCAAGCACATCGGGACGCAAGGCGATCACCTTCTCATAATGCTCTATCACCATTTGTGTCCATTCATCACAGATGGTTTCGATACTGTCCGGGAGATTGAATCTTGATTTAACATAGACAGCTAATTCACTGAAACTGTTTCCTTCCGGCATATCGGTAAAAAGATCAGGGGTAACTTCTATTCCTCGCCTTTTCAGGTAAACTATATCCACATCTTTCCAGATACTCATAGAATCAATTAAAGTACCGTCCAGATCAAAAATCACCGCTTTCAATTTCATTAAAACTCCATCAATTTTGCTCTGATCCTGCCGCTTATCATGTCCATAATCCAGATAACAATTGCAATCAGCCAGATGATCAGCCCAACATTGTGCCATCTTAATAATTGCTGCTCTTGTTGTAAAGCCAAACCAATACCACCACCACCGACAAAACCAACAATAGTTGCCATTCGAACATTAATATCCCAGCGGTAGATTGTGAACGCAAGATAGGGTGAAAGTATCTGGGGAATAACGGCATACATCCAAATTTGTAGAGTAGAAGCACCTGTACCTTTGATAGCTTCCACGGGTCCGGGATTGATATTCTCGATCTGCTCGGAATACAGTTTGGTGAGAGCGGCAATGGAATGGATCATTAGAGCCAGCATACCGGCAAAAGGACCGATACCAACCCAGACGCAGAAAATGATTGCCCAGATAACGGCTTCCACCGACCTGAAAAAGGTGGCAATAGTGCGGATAATAATATAAATAAGATTTCCCAGGAAAGAATTAGGCATCAGGTTTCTAGCAGCCAGGAAGCTGAAAATAAAGGCAAAAGGGATAGCAAAAATCGTAGCCAGGAGTGCGAGATATATCGTTTCTGCCAAGGCACTCAGCATGGGAATAAGATTTGCCAGGTTAGGTGAAAACAGTCCGCTGAGTATTCCCTTTGTATTATTTATTCCCTGAAAAAAATCGGGAAGATTTACTTCTACTATGATCCAGCCAACGATCAGGGTGATCAATAGCAAGAAGGAAATGAACCAGCCGCTGACAGTACGGAAAAATTTCCTTTCTTGAAGATTGGAATGATAAGATATCCTTAATCCGATCGAATCACTCAATAATTGCATGATCAGCGTAGAAAGTATGGAAAAAAATATTCCTGCTAATAAAAAATCTGACCAGTTTGTCACTTGATTAATTAGAAAGATAAGGCATCCGGTGAAATATCCGTTGATTATAAAATCAATAATAATGGAGGTGGTTCTTTTCATCTGATCTCCACTTCCTGGGCATCTTCGCCATAAATGTCATGAAATTTATTTTCATCTATCATTTCAGGAGAACCTGAAAACACAAATTTACCTTCTTTGAGTGCTACCACGTGACTGCCGTACTTCCGAGCCAGACTGAGGAAATGAAGCGAGCAAATGATGGTGATGCCGTCCTCGCGATTGAGTTTGCCCAGATATTGCATCACGCTGTCTGCTGTCGCCGGATCAAGACTGGCAACCGGTTCATCTGCTAAGATCATTTCGGGTTGCTGCATCAATGCTCTGGCTATAGCCACACGCTGTTGTTGACCACCACTCAGATTTTTCACTTTCTTGCTGGCGTAATCAAGTAATCCCACTTTTGACAGGTTTTCCTTAGCTCTGACAACCAGCTCGCGGTTACTAAAAGGATATACACTTTGCCAGAAATTCATATAACCCAGATTACCGGAAATTACATTCATTAAGACAGAAAGATTACCTATCAAATTAAATTGCTGATAGATCATCCCAAAATTGCGTCTGATCTTTCTTAATTCTATTCCCTGCAGGTCAGTAATATTTTGCTGATGAAAATATATCTCACCATCTGTAGGCTCAATCAATCTATTTAAACAGCGCAATAAAGTTGATTTACCGGATCCACTTAGTCCCAGCAAAACTAAAAATTCTCCAGCTTCTATTTTGAGATCAACTTTTTTTAGTGCCTGCACATTTCCCGGATAGGTTTTGGACAGGCTTTTCAGATACAGGATTTCATTCATTATTTTACGAATTCCTCTGCGCCAAATCCCAAAACCTCAAGAGATTGACGGACTACGTCATAATCGCTATCAGTAGATTTCATGAAATTATCTACGGAATATAATTCGAATAATGTCTGATGACCCTCAAATGAATGAGCAAATTCTAAAAGTGCCTCGACAATTTTATTTTTCATTTCTTCTGAGATACCTGAACGGAAAGCTACTGTATCATTTGGTATCCAGTCAGTGAAGGCAATTGGAATCACTTTATCCATTATATCAGGATAGGTGGAAAGTACTGCTTTTCTGGCATCCTGCGGCACCTCGTTTTGAGGGGGAGACCAGTAAGTGCAGCCCACATCTGCGTTGCCCTGGTAAACTGCCAGAATAGCCTGGGGATGACCACCCGCAAAATAATATTTCCCCGGTTTGATCCCATTAATTTTTAGTAAGGCTGAGGGATAGATATATCCGGAAGTGGATGAGGCATCCGTGTAGGCTATAATTTTACCTTGAATATCCTCAAGATTTTCTATGCCACTATCTGCTCTTACCACGAGCTGCCCACGGTATTTCTCCAAACCGTTTCGGATTGTCGTCAATGCTACTTCAACCTCGTACTTCTGGTTTGCCAGGATATAGGCAAAAGTGGGTAACCAGCCGATATCTGCCTGGTTTGCTCCCATTGCTTCAATCACCGCCGCATAGCTCGTGGGTACTGCAATCTTGAATTTATATCCCGTCAACTGTTCCAATCCAGTTGCAATCGCATTTCCGCTGGTGATTACCTTTCCTGCTTCCATGGATGGAACAAAGTACATTTTGATCGGGTTGGAGGCTGTTCCCAATTCTCCCTTGACACTGCAACCACACAATACAATTGCGATTATTAAAATTAGTATAAGATATCTGAATTTATTCATTGATATCTCCCTATAAAATATTTTTTATTTCCAGTAGATTATGCACGGTATAATCAGGCTGATAAACGCCAGGATCCTCTCCCGTAAAATTGCACCAGATACTGGATATGCCGGAATTAACGGCGCATAGAATATCAGATCTCAGACTGTCTCCTATTATTATAATCTTATCTCGTTCCATCCAGTTTTCTTTTACCATTATGTGATCCACTACCCCGGCAGCCGGTTTGTGATGACCTATCACTTCCCCAATGTATAAAGGTGAAATTTCACGCTTCAGGAAAGTCTGCTTAATTCTTTGCTTCTGAGCTACCCTTAATCCATTTGTAATTAATGCAACCTTATACTTTTTTGTCAAGTATTCGTAAATCTCCTCTGCCTCAGGATAAAAAAGATGATATTTACACAACAGCGCAAGATAATAATTACCCGCTTCGGCAGGATCCGCTAATATTGACTCCTGAGCAAAAAATCTTCTGAAGCGTTCCTGATTGAATTTCTTGATTTCCAGTTTTCCGGATTCCAATGCCTGCCAGAGATTTTCATTTAATTCCCGATAATTGCTGAATAATTTGCTTTTCTCTGCCTCAGGTGCGTAATGATCCAAAAAGGCAGACATTGCCTTTTGCTCCGTCTGACGCGTGTCGTAGAGTGTATTGTCCAAGTCTAAAAGAATATATCTGTATCTCAACGTTGAAACTCCCGAATAATTTTTTTTGTTTACCAAATTTGTTATTATTAATGAATAGGCAACAAAAATAAAGTTTTCAGGGAGGTTTTGTGGCTTTATTTCGTGGCGATCTTTATGATAAAAAGGCTGTTAATGTGAACGTGCCTCACTTGAAAAATATGATGTGCCTGAATGAAAGCACCCTTGATCCTTTCCAGACGGTCAAAGAGCAGTTCCTCAGGCTGATGGAGCAAATTCATCTTAATCATTATTATAATGAAATAACTTCAGAACTCTTCCGGCGGATAGCAGATTATGCTGGCGTAAGACCAGAGAATCTGATTCTGGGAAATGGGGCTGATGAATTGCTCTACTACCTTTTCATTGCAGTCAGAGAAAACCGCAATTCCTTTGCTCTCTCTCTGTCTCCTTCTTATTTTGATTATAAGAGTTACTGCGATGCAACAGGTTTATTACTAAAAAATTTTATGCTTGATTCTGATTTCAGTTTTGATGTAAACCGCTTTATCAAAGAATCAGACCATCCTGATTGCCGTCTGTTGATACTTTGCAATCCCAATAATCCCACCGGAAATCTTTTCCCTGCTGAGGATCTGATAAAGATTATCATCAGCAATCATGATAGACTCGTGCTTATTGATGAAACTTATTTTGAATTCTCCAGCGTCACCTTTGCTGATAAGATTATGAAGTTCAGTAACCTGGTCATCGTCCGCACTTTCTCTAAGGCTTTCTCTGCTGCCGGACTTCGTTTCGGTTACCTCATTTCGCAACAGGATAATATTAATCAGATAAAAAAAGTCGTCACTGCCTTCAACCTGAGCATTTTTACTCAGGCACTGGCTTTGACAATTATTAAAAACAGAAAATCTTTCTTGAATATAATAAAAAGATCATCAACCAGAGAGAAATGATGTTTGATAGGCTGAATAATATCCCCGATGTTATTGCTTATAAATCTTTTACTAATTTTCTCCTCTTCAAGCATAAATATTCTATTGACTTATTTAACTACCTGATAGAAAATAATATCGCATTAAGATATATTGGAGATTCGGGAATCTTGAAAGATTGCCTGAGAGTTTCCATTGTGGATGAGGAAATGAACAATGTGTTTCTTAGTAAATTGATAGAGTTTGGAGTATGAGAAAATATAAATTCGTACTAATGCTGTCTGTTATTGTCGCAGTATTCTTTGTTCTCAGTTGGTTCGTTTATGACGGGATTGATATATTTTTTGATTTGGTTTATTCTCCCACCAAAGAAAAAACGGATGGAACCAAGACAACTGATACCCAGAAAAGCTCTAATAGGACTCCTTATAAAACTAAAGAAGCTAACAAGGAAATTTTGTATCGTGATGATACTGTTGCTCCCGATACGCGCTATATTAAAAACCAGAGAGACGTACAACGGGGAAATATTTTCGAGAAATTTATCATTAAAATTTTTCCTAAACAGCTTGATTATGTCCTGAATCCATACACTTTCTTCTTACTGCTGGTGTTTTCAGTACTACCGATCATCGGAATTTTCGCTTATCTTATCATTTACTACTTCCGCTGATATTCGCAAAAATTAAATTTTTATTTTTTTTTTAAGGCTATTGGCTTTTTAATCACTATATTGGATAAGTATATGACAGATATAAAGTTATGTCTTATCTTCGTTCTCTATTACAGTTCCGCTGCCTCTTCTATCTATATTTATTTTAGTTAGAGAAACTATTTTTCTTGACAATATTTTACTGAACATGCTCAAATATACCTATAAATTACCGAGGAGGTTTTTAATGAATCGCCAAGAAATGATTGCGATGATTTGTGAGGATGTGAAATTAACGAAAAAGCAGGCAAATTCTGCCCTGACTTGTGTTCTTGACAGTATTACGAAAGCTCTAAAAAAAGGGGACAAAGTTTCTCTGGTAGGTTTTGGGACATTTAAGGTTGCAGAACGTAAAGCACGTACCGGTGTTAATCCTTCAACTGGGAAAAAGATTAATATTCCTGCACGTAAAGTTCCTGTTTTCAAACCGGGAAAGAAACTTAAAGATTCTGTCTAAAAGTGTTTTCACGGTCGGTTCAAATTAAGCAAGGGTGATTTCACCCTTGCTTTTTTTTCCCCTGATTTAGAATTCTTATTGACTATTTTACCTGAAACTGTTTTTTGTTACCAAAATTGAGAATGAAAGAGGATATTATGAAGTTTTCCATTGAAAGAAAGGATTTGTTACCCCATATTCAGCATCTTAATAATATTGTACCTGGCAAGAATACTATGCCAATACTGACTAATTATCTCATCGAAGCTGATGATAATGAAAATTTGTTAATCATCACCGCTACTGATCTGGAGATCACGGTAATCTCACATATCAAGGCAAATGTGAAGGAAGGTGGAAAAGTAGCTGTCTCGGCTCGCAGGCTGATGGAAGTTCTCATAAGGCTGCCTGATAAACTGATAGACTTTTACAAAAAGGACGAAGATATCATCATTGATTGCAATGCTATAGAATTCAACCTGATGTGTGCCGAAACAAGTCAGTTCCCTCTCGTCCCTGATGTGGACCTCTCCGAAGCTGTTTTGATGAATGCCGGATTATTCCGCAAAATGATCGTAAATACCAGTTTTGCAGTATCTACTGAAATTAACAGACCTATTTTTACGGGTATTAATTGGACTCTTGACCCTGAATTTCAGATGATGGCTGCCACTGATGGAAAGAAAATCGCTGAATTCAAGCACAATAAACCCACTCATGTGGAAGAGAGAATTGAACGCATTATTCCCACCAAAGGGCTTAACTTTCTGGACAAAGTCATCAATGATTCTGATCCCGAAGTTGGCGTTCTCATCGAACCGAATCGCGTTATTTTCCAGTATGGACCATATATCCTGATGACCCATGTGATTGAAGGTAGGTATCCTGATTACAGCAAATCAATGCCCAAGAATAATACTAATATACTCCGTATCAATAAAGCTGTTCTCAAGGAAGCTGTCAGCCGTGTCTCGCTGCTGGCTACCGAAGATACATACAAAATTCATCTGATCATCAAGAAGGATATCATGATTGACTGCATTAATCGCGAAGAAGGCGAAGCTCATGAACAAATCACTGAATTTGACTATAAGGGCGAAGAAATTGAAATTGCTTTCAACTATAAATTCTTTCTGGCTATACTGAATGTGATTGAAACAGACCTGGTGGAAATTCGCATTGGTAAATCCACCGAAGGTGCTCTGATCTTTAATTGTGGTGAAGAAATAGATTATTCCACCCGCTTTCTGCTTATGCCTCTACGGTTTTTATAATTGCTGCTCAAATCTCTGGAAATATCTAATTTTAGAAATTATCGCGCCCTTAGTCTGGATATTGAACCCAGGGGCGCGATTATTACTGGTGATAATGGTACCGGGAAAACAAATCTCCTGGAAGCCGTTTATTATCTTGCTTTTGGAAAATCTTTCCGCACTCCTCATGATCTTGATCTGATCAGGTTTTCTACCTCGTTTTTTCGCGTTAATGGACTTTTTAATAACAGGAATGATCAAATCGCTATCTCCGCTGCCGCTGACAGAAATAACAAGATTTTTAAGATCAATAATTCTACTGTGGAAAGACTCTCTGAATTATTTAAATATTTCAAAACTGTTTATTTCTCACCTTCTGATCTTGATATTGTTATAGGCAGTCCCGCTGCCCGGCGTTTATTTCTCGACCAGGCGATTGCTCAATATGATCCTGAATATCTGGAGGACCTCAGGGATTTCCGTCATATTTTAAAGCAAAGAAATGCTCTCCTGAAATCTAATTTTGGAAAACAGGAAAAAAACTCCTGGGATCAGCAATTTATAGAGTCTTCTTACCGAATAGTCAATCATCGCTTAAACTACCTTAAAGAATTTATTCCACTGCTGCTTGATCAATACCAGCTTTTTATTCATAAAAAAGAATCTGTTGATATCAACTACCAGTATTCTTTTCCGCTAAAAAATGATCAATTTTCCACTGATGCTTTCAGTGAGCATCTCAGGAAAAGTGAATTTCAGGAAAAACTTGCCCAAAGAACCCTGTATGGTCCACATCTTGACGATCTGGAATTTACAATTAATGGTTATCGTGCTCGCAGTTTTGCTTCTCAGGGACAAGCCAGATCACTGGTGATCCTCATCCGGCTGGTGCAAGCTTTGCTAATTAGCCAAAAATCTGATAATCTGCCATTGCTGATGTTTGACGATGTGCTCTCTGAACTCGATCAGATCAGGTCAAAAGCTATCCTTGAGCTACTCCAGGATCGTTTCCAGATTTTGATTGCCACGCCCTTTATCTCTCACTACAGGCATCTACCTGTTCCGGTGATTGATCTCAGGAATTTTAAATGAAAAAAAGTGATCTTTCTGATTTAAACCGCAATGTATTTGCCTGGGTAATGTATGACTTTGCCAATTCTTCTTTCACTACGATTATCGTTACTGTGGTTTATGCTGTTTATTTCCGGAATGTTGTGGTTAATGCAGGAGAATTAGGAACTTCGCTCTGGGGCAGAGCAGTGAGCATTTCCATGCTGCTGGTGGCTCTTGCTGCTCCTATACTTGGTGCTGTCGCTGATTTCTCCCGGGCTAAAAAAAATTTCCTTATCTATTGTACAGCTCTCACCGTTGTTTTCACGGCTCTTCTCTATTTTGTCGGTCCTGGTAATATTAGCCGCGGGATGTGGTTCTTTATTATTGCTAATTTTGGCTTTAACTGTGCTAATGTGTTTTATAATGCCCTGCTCCCAGAGGTTACTGCCAGAAGCAGAATGGGAAAAGTTTCCGGTTGGGGCTGGGGTATCGGCTATCTCGGCGGTTTAATTTCGCTCCTGCTTGTTTTCCCGCTCGTTAAAGAACATACCAGGCTTGTATTTCCGGTTGTTGCTCTCTTTTTCTCTTCATTTGCTCTCATCACTTTCATATTATTGAAAAGTGCCATCCCTAAATTCTCACGACGTACTAATTACTTCAAAACTGCTTTCAGCCGCATTTATTCCTCTGCCAGAAGTATTACTCATTTCCGGGAACTGGTTAAATTTATCATCAGCTATCTTATCTATAATGACGGGATTGTGGTTATCATCGCTTTTGCTTCCATTTATGGCTCCACACGGTTCGGGATGTCCGCTCGGGAGCTCATCAAGTACTTCGTTATCATGAATATCACTTCTTTTCTGGGAGCTTTTATTTTTGGTTATATTCTCGATAAGATAGGTGCCAAACGTACTATTGCCATCTCGCTCATACTCTGGCTTGCCGTGGTGATCTGGGCTTTCTTCTGCCAGACAATCGCCTCTTTTTATCTTGTAGGACTCCTGGCTGGTTTGGCGATAGGCTCTTCGCAGTCATCCAGCCGTACTATGCTCGCGTTGCTTACTCCTGATGATAAAATGGCAGAATTCTTCGGCTTCTATTCCTTCACCGGAAAAGTCTCATCAGTTATCGGCCCTCTGATATATGGCGAAATTGCCCGTATTACCGGTTCACAGAGGCTTTCCATTCTCTCCATAGCCTTCTTCTTCATCGCCGGTTTCCTGCTCCTCCTCACCGTAAACGAACCCAAAGGCAAAGACGCCGCCCAAAACTGGCAGCAACCGGATTCGGAATGAAAAATGTAAAATTAAAATTTCTCTTATCTTCTCACTATTCACTAATCACTATTTTTATAGACAATTTCCCCTCTGGTATAATTTAGGCATTAAAGATTTCATGATGGAGATTTAAATGTATAGAGTATTTCTGAATAGTAAGATACACCGTGCCACAGTCACGGAAAGAAACCTGAATTATGTGGGCAGTATCTCTATTGATGCTGACCTGATGCAAGCTGCTTGTATCCTTCCCGGAGAACGGGTGGATATCTATAACATTACCAATGGCGAACGCTTTACAACCTATACGATTAAAGCTCCTGCCGGCTCCGGTACGATTGGACTTAATGGTGCTGCTGCTCATAAAGTGGCTCTTAAAGATAAAATTATTATCGTCACTTACCTTTATCTAACCGAGGAAGAAATCTTAAATCATTCTTCCTGTGTTATTGTTATCGAGTCTGAAGACAATCTTCATTACCGCAAACTGGAAGTATAAATGTATCCTGCTATGATCAAAACAGTTCTGGAAATGCGTTCCCTCACCAGGAAAGCCGATACGATACTCGGTTTTGTTCCCACTATGGGTTTTCTGCATCAGGGTCATCTCTCTTTGGTGGAAACTGCAAAAAAACAGTGTGATCTCGTTGTAGTAAGCATCTTTGTCAATCCCACTCAGTTTGCTCCTAATGAAGACCTGGATAATTATCCCCGCAATTTTCAGCGTGATCTCGACTTGCTGGCAGAATTTAATGTTGACTATGTATTTTTTCCCTCATCAGAAGAAATGTATCCTCCCGAATTTTCTACCTGGATAAATGTTGATGGTGTCAGCCAGGTTCTTTGTGGACGCAGCAGACCCGCTCATTTTCGGGGTGTTGCTACCGTTGTTCTCAAACTCGTTAATATCGTTAATCCGAATTATATGTATATGGGTGAAAAAGATTTTCAGCAGATCGCTGTTCTCAAAAGAATGTTCTCTGATCTTAACCTGAAAACAGTTATTGTACCTTGTCCCATTGTTCGCGAAGAAGATGGTCTTGCCATGAGTTCACGGAATAAATACCTCGATCCGCAGCAGCGAATAGACGCTCTCTGTCTTTCCAAAGCCATCAGCCATGCCCGCAAAAGAGTTCACGAAAATTGCCTGTCCGCCAATGATTTACTGCCTGAATTGAAGAATATTATTCTCCAGCATCATGGAATAATAGATTACATCGAATTTCGTAATTGCGAGACCCTGCAGGAAACCGAAATTCTCGATCATAAAACCAGACTCTTTCTCGCTGTTTACATCGGAAATACCAGACTCATAGATAATTCACTTTTGTTATAAGACCATTATTTTATATCCTTGCCTGGAGGTTTATAAATAAAAAAAAAGATTATGCCTACCATTTGCCTGCTTATTGCACTTATCGCCATGCTTATCTTGAACTATGCTTTTCCGGTAAAAAAATTATCCCCTTCCCGTTTAACCTGACCGGACTGATCGCTCTTGGCTTCGGTATCTGGATAAATCTGAAGGCTGACCGGCAGATGTCCACTCATCAGACTACAGTTAAACCTTTTCAGGACTCTTCTTTTCTGATTACTGACGGTGCCTTTGCGATCTCACGCAATCCCATGTATCTCGGCTTTCTTGCCATTCTCACCGGTGTCTTACTGCTCCTTGGCTCTATCTCTTCTATCATCATTATTATTATCTTTCCCATCCTGATCAATCACTTTTATATCTGCATCGAAGAAAAAATGCTCGCTGACAAATTCACCTCACAGTGGCAGATCTATAAAAACAAAACCCACCGCTGGCTCTAATCCAATCTTCTACAGATAGTTAATTACACTTTCTTCCGCTTCTTCACAGCATCACCGCAGAACCTTACCAGCCGCACACGAAACGACACCACATTTTTTTGTTGTATCGTTTTGAGTGCGACTTCTAATAGGATGAAGACATAGCCACAGATTTCACGGAGTAACACGGATAAGAAGACTATTAGAATGACAAAAATATAGATTACCAGTAAAAAAGTTATAGTAATAACAGATGACAGAATGGGCATCTGAGAAAGTGAAGATAGGAAATAACACGCTTGTAAATACAAAGAAGCCACTCTATGATCCCAAGTAATTATTGGAGACTATAATAATAGATAAAGCTTTATAATGTAGTCAATTGAGTTGAAATACCTGTTATTTGAGAGAAAATGAATAAAATGTAGCAGATAAATAAATTTGGAGAGTGGGGGAACATGAGAAATATATAATCAAATGAAAGAAAAAGAGATTATTTAATCACGAACAGTATTGGGGATTAACGGTTCTTCAGTTTGTCTGCTTGTACAACTTGTGGAATCAGGTCATTGTTTTTTATTTTTGGGAAGATAGTAGTTTTTGGATATAAATATTTGACAAACTGCGGGTTATTGATTATGTTGGAATATATAAGAATACAGGTAAAAAAGAAATAAGATGGAGGTGAGTATGAAACGAATTTTGTTGATATTATTATTCAGTGCAATGGTGTTGTTAATCTGGGCAGAGGATGTAACATTCAATGTTAATATGAATTATCAGATTTTGCTGGGAAACTTTGATCCGGGAATGGATTTTGTGGATGTAGCCGGAACTTTTAATGAATGGGGAGCAACGCCGATGGTTGGAGAAGACCTGGATGAAGACGGGATATATACCATAATCGCCACAGATCTGGCAGTGGAATATATCTGCGAATTCAAGTTCAGGATCAACGGTGACTGGAATACATCGGAATTTCCAGGTGGAGGAGCTAACAGGTTCTACACAGTGGTTGCCGGAGAAAATATCGTAAATTACTGGTATAATGATGAGATGCTGCCCAGCATCTTTGTAGATATTATCTTCACAATAACGGATGGAACGCAGAATTATCTGGATATCAAATTCAAGAGCTCCTTTGATGATTGGGTATTGTATCCGATGGCAGATGACGGGATAGCACCTGATGAAGTAGCAGGAGACCATGTCTGGACAGTTCTGGTTGAGGATATTCAGAATGGAACTCATACCTGGGGAGCGATAGAGGATGATGGGTCACAGTGGGGAATCTGGCTGATTGAGGGTGCTGATCTTCAATTTATGGTAGATGATGACGGCATTGTTAGTGGTCAGACGGATTATTTTATTGATCCGGGTTCAGTACAGGATGTGACAGTTACTTTCCAGGTGGATATGTCATTAGTGCAGACTGTGGGTGAGATCACGCTGGCTGGTTCATTTAATAACTGGAGTATTACTCAGGACGTGATGGCTGACCCGGATATGGATAATATCTATACAATAGATATATTGATTCCGCTGGGTTCACCCTTAAATGAGCAATATAAATATCTGAATGATGGAGTATATGAAAATATTGAAAACCGCTTATTTGTGCTCGATGACACAGGTACGGAACAGGTGCTGCCGATAGATTATTATGAAAATATGGATCCGGCAGATTATCTGGAGCAGGCCATGACGCTGACCATTAATGTGGATATGGAGGATACGGTATTCGATTCTCTGAATGTATGCGGTAATGTAGCACCGTTGGACTGGGACTTTGCAGCACATAATAATCCGCTGGAATTTATGGAAGGCACCTACTGGACAATTGATATTTTGTTCCCTGAAGGAGCATATCGTTATTTGAATTTTAAATTTTCTATTGACGGGCAGGATCTGGAAGCCGGATTTAATGAAAACCATACCTGCACGCTGGACGAAACGGAGATGACGCAGACCGTATGGTGCGTGTATGGCGTGATGGGACCTACAACTACAAATGATATTAATGATATAACTCCGGTAAGCCTTGGGCTGGTCAATTATCCTAATCCGTTTAATCCGGAAACTGCGATTGCTTATTACTTACCTGCAGAAGTGAGTGGCGAATTGATCATCTGCAATATCAAGGGACAGAAAGTACGGAGTTGGGGAGACTTGCACGGTATGGGAGGTCTCTTTTGGGACGGAAAAGATGAAAATGGCAAAGCTGTTGCTTCCGGTCAGTATCTGGCAATCATCAAAGCTGGTGAATGGCAGCAGACTATTAAAATGATGATGATCAAGTAATCTGTAATATATTTATAATTTAGAGGGCTGGTTTCTGATCAGCCCTTTTTCTTTGTTTTTCAGTTTACTCTCTTATCAAAACCATAAAAGAAAGAAATTCTCTATATCAAATTGATAAACAATAATCTATATAATTAGATGTACAAAAAAAATATAGCGAAAGCGTAACTAATTAAATAAAAAGATAATAATAACAACAAATCATATCTAAATAACTAACTGGTACACTATTTGCAATAGGAATTATTGAAGATGGAAAATAACTTAATAACAGCTTTAACGCAGAGTATTGTTGAACTGGATATTGTAACCGTCAAATAATATTAAGCTGTTATAACAGGTTAAATAATAAACTACATCAGGAGGAAGAAATGAAGAAGAGTGTATTGATCAGTTTAATACTTTTATTAGTACTAGTGGTAAATGCAGGTGAATTTCGGGAAGCAGATCAGGAACCCAGAGCGGATTTAGCAACCAATACGGGGAAATTAAACCAGGTCAGCAACCGAGAGATGCCAGATTTCGAATGGGCTACAACGCCTCAGGAATTATTGATCAATTATGCGGATTATTTTCAGTGCTACAATCAAACTCCGGTTGCCATGCAGCCTGAAACCCTGGGTGGTGGGATATATGTTATGTATCGGGTCAAGGATCAGGGAGGCTGTAGTGAAGTCTGTTTCAGTTATATTGATGCAGATGGCAATGTTCAAACATCCTCCGGAATTGGATATTCCGGCAGCTATTGTGATGCAGAAGTTGACCAGGAGAGCGGAGATGTGTTCGGATGTTGGCATATACTCAGCAGCGATAACGAAACCACAGATTGCCAGGCGATCTATGACCTTTATCATATAATGAATGAAGCCGGATTATGGAAAGAACCTGTGATAACGGTAATAGACTCTGATCAGATGGATGAATATGATCCTACTGACAATGATGAATTCATCTGGCCCGAGATTAAGATAGGCGAGTCTCCTGTTGCCGGAAAGCAGCGGGTGTATATTGTAGCCAGCAATCAAAACGCCTCAGATGGAGAGACCGGTTACCCCTCGGAAAACGTGATGATCTGCTCTGCAGATTTCGATATAAATGATCTGAATCAGCAAAGTGATCTGGACTGGAATTATACAACGATTGCGACAATGGATAACTGGAATTCGGAAGAACCAGCCTGGTATCGCTCTTTTAAGGCTTTCACGGTGATTGAAAATAAACTGATCTTTATGGGTTATAAGATACCGGCAAATAATTCGGAAGAACCTACTCAAATGTTTTGCTTTATCAACGAGAATTATGGAGAAGGTGACTGGGAAGAATACTACCAGGACTGGGAGTTTGAAGAGGAGAATCCATCCTATTACGATGAGACAACAGGTGAGACCTGCTATGTATATTCCAATCTGCAAAGCAGTCCTAACATACCATATCCGGAAGTAAAACAGGAGATCATTCATTCGGGCTGCTTCAATCTGGTGGCGACCCATCAGGGTTCGCAGGTGATGTGGTCAGGAGCGATGGGTATTATCTATAATGATGGAATCGAGGATTTATATCGTCCCCGCTGGTTTCAGGTGTATCCCAAAACCTTCTCCTTTGATTTGAATACGCACGAATTCAGTTTCACGGATGTCTATCCGGCAGGTGCAAATCCGAATGACAATATTCCCATGAAACCCTGGGATCTTGATGAAGACGGTGAAATAGATACTTATGACAGTACCGGTTTTCCGGAATGGGCACAAGACTGGCCCCTCTTTCACTGGGATACCGAATCCTGCTTTTATTATAACGAATATTACCTGGCAGTAAATGAAGATACAGGCTGGATAGCGTACGTCTGGATGGATGGTACAAAGGCGACGGCAGCACATGAAAACTGGGCTGGATATGAAAATTATCTGGCAAAGCCCGAAATCGCAATCTGCGTGTCGAATGACTGGGGTGAAACATGGAGTGATCCGATATTTCGTAATGCCTGCTGCACTGATGAGAATTATGATGCTGAACTTGCCTGTATGATCCCCTGCTTTATCTATCCGGGTGAGAAGATCATTGATGACGGAAACGGTTATGGCATCCTTCCGCTGTTTTTTCTGAATGATCATGATTATGGCTCATATCACTGCCGTCAGCAGGGTATGAATAACGGCTCTAATTTTGTTTATGGGTCATTACGCATATTTTTTGGAAATGCCATAACGGAAAATGGTCATAATGAGATAGATAGCCCATTATACAGTATCAATTATCCAAATCCCTTTAATCCGCAGACCAATATCATGTTCCAGAATCAGGAAGCCGGAAATGTGAAAGTGAATATTTATAATATGAAGGGTCAGAAGGTAGTTGATCTGGTTGATGAAGAATATTCAGCTGGCATTCATAATGTGATCTGGCGAGGCAGAGATGAGCACGGTATTGAAGTCTCCAGCGGAATGTATCTCTATCAGGTTAAAACAGGGCGATATACAACAACCAGAAAGATGACCCTGATGAAATAGTTCTTGACAGTATCTTGATGGAAAAGCGTTTTATAGAATCACTTTAAAGGCGAATTAAAATGATTATAGATATGGTTGAGTAATAAACACGAACAGGGAGGTTATTATGAAAATTTTATGGATTCCCGTTTTAATGATACTACTCATTTTTGGCAGTTGTGCCGAGGACTGTAAATACTTATTCAAAAGTGTCCAGTATTTTAATTGAAAAGTGTACCACT
>CAZAHZ010000013.1:0-23440 GCA_964485055.1 uncultured Candidatus Cloacimonadota bacterium | reverse complement strand
ATGAGCGGGGTTTCGGTAATAAAACCTTGTATCCAGGGGGGGGGGGGGGAAAAAAAGTGGGTTGGGGTGTGAGGGAGAGAAAATATTTTTTAAAATGGGGGGGGGGGGGGGTGCAAGAAAAAAACGGGATTATATTGACAATAAAGATAAAATAAAGATAATAGAAAAGTTAAAAAAACCTTTAAAAAGGAGTGGGAATGATAATAGACTCACGCTATAAGGTGCTTGATGTGATGGGCAGGGGACCGTGGTCAATAGTATATCATGTACGGGATGTACGCGAAGGGGGAGAATATGCGTTAAAGCTGTTTGACGAGGTAAGTTGTAGTGAGTTATACAAGCTATTCCAGCCGGAGCGGATGCATCATCTCACGAAGATACGGCATGAAAACCTGGTAAATATCTATGATTTTGGAAATTATGAGCAGCATATATATTATATTAGTGAATTTTATAAAGAATATACATTAGCCAAATTTACTTTTACTCCCGTGAGCCTGGAATTACTCTACGAGATCATAGTAAAAACATGCTACGGATTAAGTGCGTTACACAGCCAGAATCTGGTACATCAGTTATTGAAACCAACCAATATCGGATATAAAGTAGATCAGGGCAGAGTGGAAGTGAAGATCATGGATTACGGATTTACAAAAGTGGATTTTAGTAAAAGTAATATCATGGGCGATTATTTACCCTATTTAGCGCCGGAAATCTTTCAAAATAAAGAGGCAACACCGCAGAGTGATTTTTTTAGTCTGGGCGTGATCTTATATCAATTGACGACAAATACCCTGCCCTTTTCCGTCAATAATATGCATCAATTTCAGTTGAATCCCACATTAGGCTTAATTCCTCAATTTCCGAGGCAGATAAATGCTTCGATCCCGGTAACGCTGGAGAATATGATACTCCAGCTTTTGGATATGAATCCTCGGGAACGTTTTAGCACAGCAGAAGAGATCATCTCTTATATCAATGACACACAACCGAAGAAATACGCATTTTCTCAGGTGCAATCACAGGTAAATAATATCCAGCTCAGTGATTACATAGTTCGGGAAAAGTATTCACATCAGTTGACCGAGTATGCTAAAGCAGTGAAGAAGAAAGAGGGCAAATTGATCATTCTTAATGCTGGCAAAGGTATGGGAAAGACAAATGCGCTGGTGTTGTTCCGTTATCATCTATTAACAGGAGAATATTTCATTTTTGATTATAATTGCAGCCCACAGAACAAGGATCCATTTTTTGCCTTGATCAAGGAATTTTATCATTCGGTGGAGAATAACAGTCGTCTTCAGCAGAATATGAGTGAGATATCAGATCGAATGAAGCAGCAGGTATTTCATAATAAGGAATTGGTAGAGAATAATCAGGAAGAAAATCAGGAGCGGGACTTCAAAGCAGCGAGTGAATTTCTGGAAGTGCTGT
This sequence comes from uncultured Candidatus Cloacimonadota bacterium, assembly GCA_964485055.1. GTDB lineage: Bacteria > Cloacimonadota > Cloacimonadia > Cloacimonadales > TCS61 > Stygibacter. The sequence goes on along the minus strand of CAZAHZ010000013.1, from coordinate 22,006 downwards.
CTCAGGAAAGAACTTTAATATTCACAATCCGGTCTTGCCAGTATATCACGAACGAAGTAATAGAATTTTTAAATTATATATCCAGTAATTATTTATCAAATCTACCAATAATGATCATTTTAAGCGTCAATGATCCGCGGAGTTTGAAGGAGTTGAAACATTCAGTCAACATCAAGCTGGAGCCCTTGAACCTTGAGGAAACCAGTAAGTATGTGGTCAAATTATTAAAGGAAGAACCAACGGTGGAATTTTTAACACAATTATGGCGTCGCAGCTATGGCAACCCGGAATTTATAGAAAAGATATTAATAGATATGACCAGCCGTCAGATAATCTGGGAGAAGGGGCACTTTCATTTTACAGGTGTGATGGAGAGCTATCTTCTTCCACATGAATTGAAAGAAGCCATAAATTTGAAGATGAGCCATTTGAATCAAAGGACTTATCTTAAGCTTTTGCAAATGTCAATCATAGCCGTTCCATTAACTCACAGACTAGTGCAATATGTATTAGAGATATCAGATCAGGAATTATATTTTCTGTTGAATGATGGAGAGAATAACGAGATATTGTACGAAGAGAATAATCAGATAAATTTCACTTATAAAGAAGCAAGGGAAAGATTTATCAGTGAGTGCGAATCGAGTAATCGGGAAGTGGTCTCAGATCGCGTACTTTTATATTTTGCGGATGAAAATCTACGGGAGTCAGGGGAAAATTATGAGGTATTGTCAGTTCCAGAAGACGGCAATATTGATGAGCTTGATATTTTAAAAACAAATAATCTGCTGAACTATATAAACGATAGCGCCATAGATGATGAACAGACGCTTCGGGGTTTACTTTATCATTGCGAGGAAGTCAAAGATCATCTAAAACAAAGGCTTTATCAGAAGTATCTTGCGAGGTATTATGGGGATAAGAAGCAATTCAGACAAGCATTTCTGGCAATGGTAGAAGTGATCCAGCTTGATCTAATGCCGGAACTTGAGCAAAGCAAACAATCCCTTCGAGAAGATATTTATATAATCATAGAATTTGCCAACTGGATAGATCTGCCACACATGCCGATAAATTTTGCGAGGAAAATAAGGAAGTTGACATGCAGCTATGAGCGATCATTTCTATTGGGCGCTTTTGATTTTGAGATAGAGAAAAATAAAAGAGCTTATCTATCATTTATTAAGGCTTTGGAGCAGGCAGAGACAGAGAAGGAAAGGATGCGGGTGCTGCTTTATCTGGGCAAATATTATGTGCGGATGAATCAATATAACGAGTTGGGGAAGATACTGGCAGAGCTGAAAGATATGCATCTGACGGAAGAATTTGAGCTGGTTCAGATCAGTTTGCAAAGTTTTAGTCTGGCAGAACAGAAAAAGACCCATGAAGCGATAAACCTGATCAATGAATATCTGGCGAAACAGGCAGGGAACACTAAGCCGGTTTTTTTTGTAGAGTTAGGAGGACTTTATATCAATCTGGGTCAGTATTATTATGCGGAGCTGGATTATACCAAAGAGCTGGAATGTTATCATAATGCGTTAGACATCTGGCGTTCCATAGGTTATGAGCGTAAGCTGGGCATAGTATATAATAATTTGGGAGATATATCTCTGCGACAGGGGAAAGCAGTTAAAGCGATTGAATATTTCCACGATGCCAAAACCATTAGTGAAAAAGTTAATAACCGGACAAGTCTGATCCTGAGTTATCTAAATTATGGAGAGGCATATATAAAACAGGGAGAATTTGCTAAAGCAGAAGAAAATCTGATGCAGGCACTGGAACGGAGTGCACGGACAGGAACGAACAAATTCCGTTCAGCCATCATTAATAATCTGGCAATAACCCGCAGTAAACAAAAGAATTTTGCCTATTACCGGGAATTTATTGCTGAGAATACTCCTGCATTACTAAAGAATGAATTTACCGAGATAACACCCATAGTCAAAACCTGGTTCTATTATTTATCTCAGATAGGAGATATTGAGACGCTGGAAAGATTATTAAATGAATCAGAAAATATAATCAATGCGCAACCGGAATTCTACTGGCAAACGCAAGGCAATCTACATAACATGAAGCATGAATATGAACAGGCACTGCATGCTTATGAGAATTGTTTTGAATATGCCAGGCGTAGTAACAGCGAATATGCACTGGCAATAGTAAATCTATATTTATCGAGGGAGAATTCCCAAAGCGGAAATATCAAGCAGGCTTTGATCCACGAGAAAATCACGCGTGATTTGTGCCGGAAGAACAAGTTCAAATACTGGGAGTTGGGAATAGACTTAGTTCACCAGGAGATTAATCTTCAGAGTGAAAGTGTAAATCTTCGTCAGATCATTCGAGAATTAAATAAGATATTGAGCACCGCCTCAGAGAACAGTTACTTTTTAATAGAACTGGATTGTTATAGACTTCTATATCAAATATTCAATAATCTGAGGAAGAAACGAGAATCAAAAAGCTACCGGAAATTGTATCAGGAGAAACTTTTGGCATCAGTGGCGAATATTCCTGAACGGGAACGTGAGATGTACCTGAAATACCATCACTATTATGATGAAGTTCCGCTGAAACATAGCACGCACATAGCCAGCAGGTCAACATCCGGCAGTGCTGACTGGCAGGAAAATCTCTATGAACTGGTCAAGATAAAAGAACCACAGCGAGTGCCATACCTGCTCCAGAAGATATTCAACCGGATATTTGCCCCGCACCAGATAGCATTAGTGTTAAAGGAGCAAATAATCCACCGGCAAAATCCGCTGTTGTATCAAAATATAACTTTGGAAAAATTATACAGCGAAGAATATCTGAGTGAGATCAGAGCCAGCCTTGAAGAAAATCGGATAATCCAGAAGAAGATAGAAGGTTGTAATGCCATATTTGTACCATTACGGATAAAATCTCTGCAGAAAGGCTGCCTGATGCTGGCGGATAATGGAGAGCTCAGTTTTCAGGATTATGAACTGGAGATACTGTCCTTTATGCGGCTTCATCTAACTGCAATGCTGATGCGAGGAGATGAATTTAATCAATTGAATGAGCGGATAATGCTAATGGATAAATTGATTTCCGCCACAGGAAATCTGTTTGAAGTAATATCTGTGAAGCGGATGCATGAAGATATCACACGGTCTGCCATAGCGATGACGAATGCCGTGCGGGGATTTTTTATTACTCAGGAAGGTTTGGGCAATTATACATTTGCTGTTGCGATTGATGAGACAAATAACATCCTGGACAGGTTCAGACATTTAGGGCGGGAAGTATTAGGACGGGTGGCAGCCAATAAACTGCCGATCTTTGTAAATCAACTGCGGAATTCCGAGCTGGTACCCCAGATGGCAACCGGGAGACTTCGAGATCTGGAGATTTATGCGGCTCCCATCATTATTGACGAGAAGACTTACGGGTATTTGTATCTTGATAATGCCAATTCCAGTGAGCGGAAACTGATCGTCAATCGCGAATTTACTCCTCTTTTCCTTAAATTAATGACAACGATGCTGCAAAATGCTCTGCGTTATCAGCGTCTTTTGGAGATCGAAAATAAAACCAATCAGCTCGAGGATCAAAAAGGAAAGTTTATCCAGATAGTCTCACATGAATTGCAGCAGCCCGTGGCAGTTTTAAGGAATTTGATGACAACTATCAGCAGTTTTCAGCAGCCCCCGGAACTGGATGAGGTGATGGAAAGTTTTAACCAGACATCAGATCAATTGAATCAAAGGATCAGTGAGATTGTAGAACATTTTCATTTCAGCAGTATGGAAAAAGTGAATGTTCAGAAAATAGACCTTCGTGAAGTGCTGGAATCAGCCAGGCAGCGAGCCGAAGAATACAGTAAATCACGGCGGTTGTATTTTAATCTTGATCTTCCTCCCACACCCCGATATGCAGCAATTGACTTGAGAGTCTTTAATATTCTGATGGATAAAATTCTGAAGAATGCGATCCGTTATTCACTGGACTTAAGTTTAACCACCATCGGATTGCGACCAGCGACCACTTTGGCAGAGAAAGTGCAAAACATGGATTCAATTATCATCTATGTCAAAGATGAAGGTATTGGCATCAAAGCAACGGAGCTGGATAATATCTTCAAAGAGTTCTATGAAGTGAATGATATTTACAGTCACCGGTCGGGAACAATAGAATTCAATTCCTCAGGGTTAGGATTAGGATTGGCAACTGCACGCAGGATAGTGGAACTGCACGGTGGCAAAATCTGGGCGGCACTTAATGATAACGGAAAAGGCACGATATTTTATATTTCATTACCATTAGCAGACGTGGATAACAGTAAAAAAATTGAATAATAACAATAAATATGGAGAAGACATGAGCAAATTATATGCATTATTGATAACATTTATCATAATAGCCTGTGGAGTACTGAGAGCAGGTGATAATGATGATCTTCTGTTTGCAATGGGGCTTTATGAGGATGGGAATTTTGCTTTGGCAGAGCAGGAACTGGAAAAATATCTGGCGTCTTATCCAGACAGCAATTTTCGGGGAGAAGCGAGCTATCTTCTGGCTGATATATATCTTAATCAAGCAAAATATAAATCAGCATCAGAGCTGTTTAAAGCGTTACGTGACAATCCGCCTGCTACACTACAATTTTCGGATATTCTTTTCGGGCAGGGACAATCATACTATTATTTGAAAAACTATCCTGAAGCAAAGAAAATATTTAAAGAATTACTAAAAAAATATCCGCAACATAGAGATATCAGCCGTTTCTATTATTTTCTGGGTTGTTGTCAATTTGCAGAGCTGGATCTGAAAACTGCCCGTACTAACCTGCAAAAATCACTGGAACTTGAGGATAAAATGACAACGCGTCTGAAATTGGTGGAAGTATATCTGGCAGATAGTGATCCTGATTCAGCCGAAAAACTGATCAAATCAGCCCTGGATAAGTTCGCAGGCGATGAAAACCTCTATTATTCGCTGGTTTTGTTCCAGGGTGATAATATCAAAAGAGGTAAGTATGATAAATTATTGACAATAGGTTATGATAAAGTGCCAGCGAACTCGGATTATTATGAGCAATATAACTTGCTGACCGGTATTGCCCAATTTGAGAAGGCTAATTATCAGGAAGCAGTAAAACGTCTTGAGTCTTTGCAGTTCGAAAAGGCTCAATATTACTATGCCCTCAGCCTGATTAAGCTTAACAATCGTGAAACGGCAACTGCGGTCTTGAGAAATCTGCAAACTGCCGAAAATAAAGAGATTATGGCAAACAGCCTGTTTTATCTGGCGGATCTGGAAAGCGAGCCGATAAAGAAAAACAAATTATTTGAGGAATTTATCAATAAATATCCCGAAAATATGTTTGTTGCGGAAGCGAGGTATTTGTGGGGATATAACCAGTTCCGGCAACAGAAATACGAAGAAGCTGCGGATAATATTCAAAAAAGTATATCGGCGGGATTAACAGCGGAATATCTGGAACGCGCCATATATCTGCAAGCAGAAGCTGCCTATCTAAGTGAAAAGCCGGTTAATGCCCAGCAGTTATTTACTGCTTACCTGAACAAATATCCCGCGGGTAAATTTGCAGATGAAGCTTATTTCAAGAAAGGCTTATGCCTTTTTACTGCTGGAAATAATCCTGCTGCAAAGGAAGAATTTCAGCTCGTGATCTATAACTTTCCAGAAAGTGATAAGATCGGAATGAGCAATTTCTATTTAGGTGAAATCGCATTGCTGTCAAAGGATTATGAAAAAGCTCGGCAGCATTATTCAATAGCTCTTAATCAGAGATCAGATAAAAACCTGGTCTGGTTGCGAATATCCCGAAGCTGGCAGCAGACAAAGGATTATTCCAAAGCAGCCGCAGCGCTTGAGAATGTGGATACCGGTTCTGCTTTTGAGGTCGAAAAATTAACCCTGCTGGGAGATATCCGATTTGCAGAAAAAAATTATATCGCTGCTCTAAAATCATATCAACAGGCTTCGCAATTAGAAAAAGACACTGACAGGAAAGAAAGTATTCAGGCAAAAAGCGCCTGGACCTATTATCAAAAAGGAGATTATAATAAAGCCAGCGAAATATATAATCAACTCTCTATCAGGACTGATAATCCTGCAACTTATACCTTTCAATCTGCCACTGCCATGTTCAGCGCCAAGCAATATGATACTGCACTCAGGCAATATAAGCTTTTTGTGGAGAATTTCCCCTCCAGCTTGAATGCCATAACTGCCAAAATTGGTATTGGAGACTGCTATTATAACCTGAAAGATTTTGAATCTGCCAGGAAGCAGTACAGGTCGCTGATCACATTGATTACTGATGAAAATCTCAATAAAAGCATCCTCAATGGCTGGAAATGGTCAACTGAACAATCTGGCAAAGATTTCCTTGCAGAGATCAGTGATTTTCAGAAGGGCAATATTCCTGTCAACTACCGTTTCATGGTCGAGGATTATAAAGCCAAATACATGTTCAGCCACCAGATGTATCAGGAAGTTAATGACCTGGTTGACCAGATGAAACGCAATTATAACTTTCCCATGAAAGAAGCTGAGTATCTCAAAGCGAGAAGCCTGAAAAACCTGAAATTGTGGGACGCTGCTGATGATTTTTATGCCCGGTTATTTATAATTTACAAAGACCCGAATTTACAATTTGAATGGGCGGATATCACTCTGGCAACGGGCAATGTGGAAACAACTGTACGCAAACTGCAATTTGCATGTGAAAAACTGGAAAAACCTGAACATATCCTGAAACTGCTGCAAGTTGAGATAGATTATGATTGGGCAGAATTTGATGCTGACTATCAGCGATTTATAGATAAATTGAAAGGTGCAGAACGCGAAAACGCAGAATTATTACGGACAAAATGGTTCTTAGACCAGAACAAAATCCCCGAAGCAAATCAGAAAATTGCTGCACTGAAAAATAGTGCTGCCGAAGAAATCAAGGCTGAAGCTCAATACTTGAGCGGATATAGTTTATATCAACAAAAAAAATATCAGGAAGCAGTTCCTGAACTGCTACGTGTGCGGCACTTATTCCCCTATCTGATTGAAATCCGGCATCGCTCTGAAGAACTTGCCTTCCGAGCTTACTTGAAAATGGATAAAAAACAGGATGCTGTGAACTTGCTTAATAATATCCGCGCTGATCTGAGTCCTTCTGCAGTCAGCGAATTAGAGAAATTGCTGGAAGGTGAATAGATTATGAAAGCAATAAAAATTCTTCTGCTGAGCATCACAATTTTATCGTTTTTCCTGGCTAATGCCCAGCAAAATAACGATCTGCTGGAGCTCGATGACATCCTCATCCTGGGAAAATCAGTTGGATTTGTTGATTCAATCCAGGCTGCACCTGAAGATACCACTTATACTCGAAAAGCCAACTTAACTGATTTCAAATTTGACCCATATATAAAAACCCAGTCCATAAATAAGATCACTTCGTTTTCCAGACCGAAAAAGTTTTTTCTGCATCTGGATGCTGGAAATGATCACATTATCAATTCCAGACTCTTATTCATTTCACCCGATAATGGATTACTAAGATTTGATGCTGATTTTCATACCGTTAAATTTCAGGATGATTGGCAGAATATGGATTATTCCTTCTGCTGGCTACCCTCATATAAGAACAGAAAGGGTATATTTTCCTTCGATCGGGACATTTATAACTGGGCTGACAGCTGCACTGAGATAACTGGGGGCAATATTCTTATTCCGGACTGGCAGATCAGTTCTGCTAAATATGGCTCTGGCAAATTCAGCACCGCAATTTCTTATTATTTCTATGACCAGAATAAAGGGAATGATACTAAGAAAGAGTTAAATGGATCACTTGACTTGAACTGGAATATAACGGGGATCACGGCAGGAATTTTTGCAGGTTATCAGGCAGAAAATCCTGTGATCAAAGCGTGGACGGGTATAGACAGCACCTGGATAGACAAAATTGCCCTTTGGCTTGCTGCTGACAATAATCATCTTTTCCCTTCCCTATCCTATAGTCAAACTTTCAGCCTGGGTAAAAATATTGCCCTGATCCTGCAAAATGATCCGCTTATCAGCACTAAAAACCGTCGGCAAATTCTGGAGAATAATCATTACCTGGATATTTCTTCTGATTGCCGACAGACAAAATCCATCCTTAACCACTATATTGCTCTGCATTATGAAGGCAAATATTTCATTAATCTCTTCTGGAATGCCCGCTATATGATAGACAGGATGAATTATACAACAAATAATCAGTATTATGAACCTCAATTCCTCGATCTCTGGGAAAATGAATTGTCTGCTCAGTTCAGGTACGATTGGAAACAAATAACCTTGAGCGAGAAAGCCAGCTACACTATCTATAGTGAAGATATATATTTTGTTCCAGCATTTGAGTTACAGAGCCAGTTGAGTTACAAATACTCCAGGATAAATAGCTGCCTGGGGCTGAACTATAATACCGGACGTCATGATGCGGATTGGGACAATATGAAGGATATGTTACTGATCAACCTGAAATTCGATTATCAAGTTAACAAATATCTTAAATTACTGATCAAAACTGAAAATATCGCTAATATTGAATACCGGAAATATGATCTGTCACCGGCGGAGGGATTGCTAATTCTGGGAGGTTTCGACCTGATCTTTTAGTCTTTTTATGGGAGCAGTAAAAGAAACTTGTTGATTTTTGAGGAAAAATAATGAAGAAAAAAAAGGATTCTAACGACAACCTTACCACTATCATGCTGGTGGAAGATGAAGAACTAAATCTGCGTATGCTGGAAGGAATGCTGCGACATCTGGGACATCGTCTGGTGCTGGCTCGCAGTGGCAAAGAAGCACTTAAAAAATTTAATAAATACCTTCCTGATATCGTGATTCTGGATATTCTGATGCCTAAAATCTCCGGTATAGAAGTGCTTAAGGAGATCAGGAGTAAAAATACCGGCACGATCGTGATCATGATTACGGCATCTAATAAAGAAGAACATGCCATTGAATCCCTCAGACTGGGAGCTAATAATTATCTCAAAAAACCCGTTCATTATGATGATCTGATCCCCTTGATCCATAAGTATAATTCAACGATCCAGAAACGCTCTATGGAACAACTGGTGCTCAGTAAAATGATCAGCCGGAAATTTTTTATGGAAATTGAAAATGATCTTCAGATTATTCCCAAGATTGCCCAATATCTTGCTAATGAAGCTGGCACGTTATTTGATAAAGACGGGATTGTTGCCATTAATATTGCTATCCTGGAATTGCTCGTGAATGCCTTTGAACACGGTAATCTTGGCATTTCTTATGCTGATAAATCCAAAGCTATTAACGAAAAAAGACTCGACCAGCTATATCAGGAAAAACTGGCTGACCATAGATATAAAAACCGTAAAATTAAAATCGAATTCACGCTCGAAAAAGATTGCTGCGAATGGCTTATCACTGATGAAGGTGATGGCTTCCAAAGCGACGAATACACAGAACTGGATGAAGACGACCGTGAAAATGAACATGGTAGAGGTATTTTTATCAGCCGTTTCCACCTCGATGAACTCGAATATCTTGGCAATGGAAACCAGGTAAGAGCACTTAAAAGAAAGAAAAAATAATCACTCCCACCGAACAAGGCAAATTTCCCCTTATTGATTTTTCCCATATCATAATAGATCTTATAAGTCCTATATGCCTCATACCCTACCCCTCTCTCTCGTCAACGGCTGTTGGAAGTGGGATATGCCAGTTTTGAAATTTTCTTGACTTACTTGTATAATTAAATCACTTGGCTATATGAAAGTAAAAGTAAAAGAAGCAAAAAAGAAAGGACTTAATATTTGCCGTTCACGGGTATCCGAGGAGAGTCTAAAAAGGGTATTTTCGGAGATTAATCATGGCGATGCTTTAGTATTGAAAAAGGCAGATAATTGCTGGAACGGCATGGGATTATCGCAGATCTTATATATAAGATGCTTTTCAAGTTACAGTATTTGAATCATATCAGATAGAAGATGAATATAATTTTTTTCGCTCCTTATAATATTAACGAAAAGCAGGATTTGCAATTAAATAGCGCTCCAAGAATTAGGTGTTATAATATTTATAAGCAGATGAAATTAACAAACAGTGTATTTCTCATTTCAGGAGATTCAATAGAACGTAAAAGAAAGTATCAAGAAGTGGAAAAATTAAATTTGTTAAAGAATGTAGATGGATTATATATGGAAAACCCGAACTGCTCTATAAAGAACTTTGATATTAGATTTTTAAAAAAAGTCAAAAAGCATGGGATTGTTATGAGCATGTTTTATAGAGATATTCATTGGCAATTTCCAGAGTTTTTTAGTTCTTTTAAGCACAAGATATTTTATTATCGAAAATCCAGAAAATTCCGCAAACAGCTTCATTTTTTCAAGGAAATTTTTGATATCATATATTCACCCACCCAGGAATTTGCAGAATTTGCAGGATTAGATAGTAAGCATTTACTACCTCCGGCGGGAAATGTCATGGAAATAAAGAAAACCGATAATCTTGGATTTCTTTTTGCTGGTTCACAAAAAACCGGATTTAATAATATCCTTGAAGCAAATAAAATCCTATTGGCAGAGGGTGAAGAATATCCTCTTTACCTGGTAACAAATAAGCCAAAATCGCCAATAGCACAAAATATCTCAATATCACCTGTGATTACTGAGGATATTATACAAAATGTAGGAGTTGGCATAATCCCTTTGACGCCAACAAAGTATTATAAGTTGTCAATCTCATTAAAATTCATGCAATATATGAGTTATGGATTACCAATAATATGTCAAAATTTACCATCTTTCAACTACTATCATTCCAAGTATAATGTTTGTGTATTTTTTAATGGTACAGCACAAGATTTAGCAGAGAAAATGAAGTACATCATGCGAAACCATGAAATTAGGAAAAATATGTCAGCAAATGCCTTTAATTCTGTGAAATATGAAGAGAATTGGCAAAAACGAGTAGAAAAGATTATCTTAGATATTAATAATATCAGGAAGCATAAGAATGAAAATTTTTAAAAATAAAACAATCTATGACATAACATTTATTTGCCGAAAAGGTCACGATCACTTTGCTCAACCGATCCTGAAAGAGCTTGAGAAGAAATACCACATTCAGTATCTATATCCGGAGCATAGACTAGAATACTGGCACTTTTTAGTAAGGGGTAAAGTTATTTGGGTAGAATGGGCAAATAAATTTGCTTTACCGGTTTCAAGAAAAAGCTGGAAAAATAAAAAGCTGATCATTCGCTTACATAGAAATGAAATTATTTCTCGATATATGAGTAAAATTATATGGAAGAATGTAGATAAACTAGTATTTATAAATAAGTACTTTGAAAATGAGTTCAAAAATAAAGTATCATCAGAAGTAGATACAATAACAATTCCCAATGCTATTGATATAAATTCATTTCCTCTTATTCCCCACTTGTATGGGAAATCTATCTGCGTTTATAGTTTTACCTTCAATCCAATAAAAGGTTATGATCAACTTATAAATATGTTTTATAAATTAATAAAAATAGATTCTGGGTTTCATCTCACGATAATGGGTATGATAACGAAACAACATTCTGCAATTAGACATCTAAAAGAAATCAAAGATCAGGTTATAAATATGGGGCTTTCAGATAAAATCACCATTATAGAGAGACAGCGAGTAGATTCTTTGATTGAAGACAGAGAAAACGTAGTAAACTTTTTACGAAAACATGATATAATTATAAGTTATAGTCATACTGAATCTTTTCATTATTCATTTGCCGAAGGTATGTTGTGTGGTTTGGAAGGATTTTATAACATGTGGCATAATTCATTAATCAAGAAGTATTGGGGAAATTGGGGATACGAATCAGAGGAGGAATTTATTGACAGTATAATAAAATGGTCAAATTTATCTCAAACAGATAAAGAGAGAAAAGTAGAAGAGAATCGGAAATATATAATAAAAAATTTTAGTTCAGAAGCAATTAGCAAGAAATACGAGAAAATATTCTGGGAGTGAAAAATATATGTATCGCCGCAAACTTTCAGCCTTCATACCAGTACAAAATGTGGAAAATATCATAGTGGACTGTTTAGAATCAATAAGCTGGGTAGATGAGATATTTATTGTAGATTCCTACAGCACAGACAAAACAGAGGAAATCTGTCTAAGGTATCCTAATGTGAAACTGGTAAAACACGAATATAAGAATTCAGTGGAGCAAAGAATATGGGGAATGCCACAAGTAGCTCACGACTGGGTTTTTATAATCGATTCTGATGAACGCTGCACTGCCAGATTACGGGAGGAGATTGAGAAGATTCTCTCTTTAGATGAGATCCCGTGTGAAGGTTACAATGTGCATATAAGAACAGAGTTTATGGGAAAACTAATGCATCATGACACTTATTTGGGGTCTGGTGGTAAGCGTCTGGTGCTCAAAGAAATGTCTAAAAAATATATTAAAAAAAAGGTGCATGCCAGGATGAAAATAGATAAGCTAAGTTGGATAAAGAACAAGCAAGCTTACCTGGTACATATCCCTATCAAGTCTTTTGGAGAGCAATGGCATAAGATGATTCGCTATGCAGCGTGGGCATCTGAAGATATGCATGAAAATGGGAAGCAGGTACATTGGTACCATTTTCTTATTAGACCATGGATCAAGTTTATCCAATACTATATTATCCGTGGAGGTTTTTTGGACGGATTACGAGGAATAATAATGTGTGTATTTGGTGGAATGGCAGTATTTATGAAATATGCCAGGTTATGGGAGTTGAATCATAAAAAAGATTAAGCCATCCAGGCGGATAATCCTGATCCAATTGATGGCAATAGGTGACGTGTTAATTTGTACCAGTTAGTCCGTGTATTGAGGCATCATTTTTCTGAAGTGTAAATAACTTTTATAGTCAGAGATAATGCCTGTATATCCAGGAATAGCCTCAATTGATTATAAAGAAGTGCAGCGAGCCAGCGTTGATATATAATATAAACTCAATAAAATAAAGAGTTGGAATAATTCTTCTTGACTGCATGTTGAGAGATAAATTTTGTGGTAATCAGATAAAATAAAAGAAGCACCTGCTTCTACCTTACGGTTTCCGGCGGGAATACTTGATAAGGTTAAAAGAAATTTAGCATGAGAATATAGCGAAACGCATAGATTCCTGCTAGGCGGGTGTATAAAATAATACATCCGCTATTTTTTATGGAAAAAGGAGGACATTATTTCCATACGCATAAGAAGAGGTAAGGCAAAGACCAAGCCAACCGTAGCAAAAGAGAGAATCAACCAGGAAATAAGATCGGATCCAATCCGTTTGATTGACAGTGATGGCAGTCAGGTTGGAGTGGTATCATTGGCAGAAGCACTGCATAAAGCAAAAGTCAAGGAACTGGATCTGGTGGAGATATCGCCTAATGCCAAGCCGCCAGTCTGTCGAATACTGGATTTTGGGCAATATCATTACCAAAAAGAGCGCAAAATGCGAGAGAGCAGAAAAAAACAGCATATAGTGCAGGTTAAGGAAGTTAAATTTGGTCCCAATACGGAAGAGCATGATTATAATTTCAAGAAGGCTAATGCACTCAAGTTTTTGAAGCAGCATAATAAAGTAAAATTCACAGTACGATTTCGAGGGCGACAATTAGCTCATAAGGAATTAGGTTTTAATGTATTGAAGCGGCTGGAAAAGGATCTTGCAGAATTTATAGAAATAGACTCTGCTCCAGTATCTGAAGGTCGCCAGATATTTATGGTAGTAGCGCCCAAGCGAGATATAGAGAAGATTGGTGAGCAGCAATCGCCAGCAGTAGAGACAGAAAATCAGGAAACAGAAGAGAAATAAGAAGATAGAAAAGTCAAAATATATAAAAGCAGCATAGCTTTCAGGAGGAAAGATGCCGAAACTGAAGACAAGAAGATGTGTAGCCAAACGGTTTAAGAAAACCGGGACAGGCAAATTGAAGCGTTCACATGCATGTGCTGGACACATTTTTACTAAAAAAACTACTAAGCGGAAACGCCACTTGCGCCATTCGGACTTGGTTCACAGTAATGATGAAGCCAGAATGAAGAAAATGTTAGGAATGTAAAGGAGAGAATTATGCCACGTTCAGTAAATAATGTTGCAGCACATAAAAAAAGGAAAAAGATTTTAAACTTAGCCAAAGGTTACAGGGGAGGAAGAAGCAAATTATACAAAACAGCGCGTCAGGCAGTCGAGAAAGGCTGGTTATATGCCTATCGAGATCGAAAGGCAAAGAAACGCGAATTCCGGAGATTATGGATCGTGCGGATCAATGCCGGAGCACATTTGAATAATTTGTCCTATAGCCAATTAATTCATGGCTTAAAGAAAGCTGAAATTGACATAGACCGCAAAGCTTTGGCTTTTTTGGCATTTAATGATATCGAAGCCTTTAACAAGCTTTGTGATGTAGCCAAAGAGAATTTAAACTAATTTGAGCAGAGCAAAATCCAAAGCAGATCAGAGAGATGAAAGAAGAATTAACTAAGCAGATAGCAGAAGCACAAGCTCAGATCACAAAAGCTGAGCGTCAACATGATTTGATGCAGTTGAAATCGCGTTATTTGGGTAAGAAAAGCGAATTGAACGGATTCATGCAGCGATTATCTGAATTACCGAAGGAAGAGCGCCCAGCTTTTGGAAAAATCGTGAATGAAGCCAAGCAGAAACTGGAAGATTTGATCAACATCAGGCTTTCTGATTTGAAAGAAACAGAGTATAAGCAGACTTTGCAATCGGATCATCTGGATTTAACCATGCCAGGGAATAAGCCAGAATATGGGGCATTGCACCCAATCACTCAAACCTGGCGTGAAATAGAAGATCTTTTTATCCGATTAGGTTTTCAAGTAGCCGATGGACCAGATATTGAGGATGAGTATCACAATTTTGATGCTTTGAACACTCCTCAGGATCATCCGGCACGAGACCTTTCGGACACTTTCTATATAGAGGGCGATGTACTACTGCGAACCCATACTTCACCAGTTCAGATAAGAGTTATGGAAAAATTTCAACCTCCGATCAAGATAATCTGTCCGGGACGAACCTACCGCAATGACCATGATGCCACTCATTCTCCCTGTTTTCATCAAGTAGAAGCGCTGGTGGTAGATGAAGGGATCAATATTGCGAATTTGCGGGACATGTTGAATTATTTTGCTCAGCAGCTTTTTGGACCGACAATCGCTGTCCGAATCCGTCCACATTTCTTTCCTTTCACGGAACCCAGTGCTGAGATGGATATGGTGTGTCCTAAATGCCTTGGCAAAGGTTGTGAATTATGCAAGTCAACCGGCTGGCTGGAACTGGGAGGAGCAGGGATCGTTGATCCTAATGTATTTGATATTGTGGGAATAGATAGTGAGAAATACACAGGATATGCCTTTGGGCTGGGAATAGACAGAATAGCCATGTTACGGTTTGGCATCACGGATATGCGTCTTTTATTCAGCAATGATATAAGATTTTTACAGCAGTTTAAGTAAAAGATAGTGAGAAGTGAATAGTGAAGAGAAAAGATAGATGAAATTAAGTTATAAGTGGCTGCAGAAATATATTGATCTGGACCTAAGTGCACAGGCTCTGGAAGAGGAATTAACCTTTTCCGGGATTGAAGTGGAGACTGTGGAGCACAGGGGAGCACTTTTAAATCAGATCGTAGTAGCAGAAATCAAGGAGCGTCGGAGGCATCCTGATAGTGATCATCTATGGATCTGCCAGGTAGATAATGGCTCAAAAGAGATACAGGTGATATGTGGAGCAGATAACTGTGAAGTCGGGAACAAAGTAGCTCTTGCTCCAATAGGAACTGATTTAGGCGAATTCAAGATAAAGAAATCGAAACTGCGGGGAGAATATTCTTTCGGTATGCTTTGCAGTGAACGAGAACTGGGAATATCTAATAATCATGACGGTATAATAAATTTACAGGGAGAAGTTGTACTGGGTAAAACTCTGGAAAACTATTTTGATCTATCAGATGAAGTATATGATGTGGAAATCACTCCCAACCGACCGGACCTGCTATGTATAACCGGAATTGCCAGAGATTTAAGTGCTCTTTTGCACAAAAATCTACAATTGCCTGATCCCCAACTTCCTCGTGGAGAAGAGGCAATCGAAAAAATCCTGGAACTTGAAAACCAGGCTCCGGAACTATGCACCCGTTATATAGCCCGTGTAATTAAAGGAGTCACGATAGCCGATTCCCCCGAATGGTTACAGAATAGATTATTGTCAGTAGGATTACGTCCTATCAATAATGTTGTGGACATAACCAATTTTGTTATGCACGAATTGGGTCACCCGCTTCATGCCTTTGATTATCATCTGGTTACCGAACATAAAATTATCATACGCCAGGCAACAGACGGAGAGGATTTTCTGGCATTGAACGATACGAAATATGAATTAACACCAGAAGACATAGTGATTGCGGATTCAAATAAGGCAATTGCTCTGGCTGGAGTTATTGGAGCAGCAAATTCTCAGATCAAAGCTGAAACTCAGGATATAATAATTGAAGCAGCAAATTTCAAATATAGTTCAGTGCGGAAAACTTCCAAACGTCTGGCGATCTTTACTGATTCTGCCTATCGTTTTGAGAGAGATATGAGTAATGAGCAGGCAGAACTTGCCAGCCGCCGCTGTTGTGAACTCATCTTATCAATAGCGGGAGGACAACTTTGTGAAGGTAGCCTGGATAATTATCCTAAACCAGCAGAGCCTGCAATTATAGATTTACGACCCAGCCGCGTCGAGAAAGTTTTGAGTGTCAAGATCGAAGCAGAACAAATCTGGAAATATCTGGAATCTTTAGGTTTAAGGCTGATCAGTACTTCTAAGGACAATCTTCGTCTTGAGGCTCCCCATTATCGTAAGGATTTAACACGGGAGATAGATCTGATCGAGGAAATAATCAGATTATATGGTTATAATAACGTCGAGACATTCTTTATGCAACAAAAGGTGATGGATAATAATATTTTCCGTAATAAGCGTCAGATAGCAGATGCTTTAGTGAAGCTGGGATTTTATGAAGTAGTAAACTGGAGTTTTGGAGACCCTGGAGATCTTAATAAATTACTACTGGATCAGGATGATAAACGTAGAAATGTGATATATTTAAAAAATCCGTTAGGCAGCAGTTTCTCAATCATGAGACCACTTCTCTTGCCGGATATTTTTAGAAATACGGTTTTTAACTTAAATCATAATCAGAAAGATATAAAATTTTTCGAGATCAACAAGGTGTTTTTGCGGGGAACTGGTAAACTTGCAGACGAGAAATATCATATAAGTGGATTGATGACAGGCTTGCGAAATAGTATTTATTGGAGGGAGAAGCCGGAAAAAGTTGATTTTTATGATGCCAAAGGAATCGTGGAAGAATTGCTTTCTATAACAGGCATTAGAGATTTTGAGGTAAAACAGTCATCAGAAAAGTGGTACCAGCCGGGAGTGGGAGTGGATATTTATTATCAGGGAAAACCTGTTGCGAGTGTGGGAAAATTAGACCCCAAAGTAGCCATTGCCTATGATATTGAAGTTTCTTGCTACGTCTTTGATATTTATCTTGAGAAAATATATACCTTAGAAAGAAAGATGATTCCTGTATTCAGTGAGATAGCAAAATTTCCACCCGTGCTAAGAGATATCTCATTTCTGATAGACCGACAATATGACCTTTCGGAGATTATTTCAACAATAGCATCATCTAATCCTGAATTGATCAAGGAAATAATTTTATTTGATGAATATAAGGGCAAAAACATACCTCAGGAAAAAAGAAGCTTGACATTCAGCCTGACATTTTCATCTAGAAAGAAAACTTTGAATGATTTGATAATAGGGAAAGAGATGGAGAAGATTATTCGAGTTTTAGAGAGAAAATTCGAAATTAAAATGAGGTAAAAATGCAGGCAACAGAATTATCTACAAAATTCCAGGCAGTAATGGATAAATTTAAGCAACTGAGAGATAAATACGAAACGTTGCAACTGGAAAATATGCAATTACAGGAACAAGTGGAAGGAGAGAAATCCAACAAGGAAGAGGTGGAGAAATTGCATGCCAGGATACTGGAACTAGAAGCAGCAAATAATAATCTTCAGGAAAACATCAATCAATTTGAGTCCCGTGATGGCAATATCCACAACATGCTTGATGAGGTTTTATTAATAATCGAGGAATTGTAAATGGAAACAGTAGAAGTCATGTTTTTGCGTAAGAAATTTTATTTTCAGAGTGATGAACCTGAAACCTTCCGCCGCTTATGCAACCAGCTAACTGGAGAACTCGATCTACTTTTTGAGCAATATCCCAACTTTAGCCGGGAGCAATTATTACTATTATACATGCTGCGGCGCCGGGAGGGGATACCCATGGAGCGGAAGGAAGAGCCGATCGAACCTAAGACTCGTGTTGAAGAATACGAAGCCGAGCAATTGGGAGTTGATCTTGACGAGATAAATGATATCTTGAATACAGATATATAAACATAGTGTGGTAAAAATAACGCCTGCGGTACTCGTGATCTAAATTTGTTCCAGAACTATTTTAGAAAAGAGAATCGAGCCATCAGTGGTGCACAAGCCGGACAAGATTCGGATTTGCTAAGCTGGTTTAAGGTAGATACTCACCTTAATTCTGGTTCGAGAACACTTTTAACACGGTACTCGCGGGTTAAATATAGTGAGGTCTTTAAATGATATGGAATGAGATTGAAAGTTATGTATATGGACTGGTAATCGGTATAATAATAGTACTTTTGATAGGTTTTTTTAAAAAGACATTATCGAATAAAAATATACTGAATGCTAATGACTTAGCTCGGAAAATCACTAATGATGCACAAGTAGAAGCAGAGAATTTGATCAAAGAAGCAGTACTGGAAGCAAAAGAGCGGTGGTTTAGACAGCAAAAGAAATATGAGAAAGACATAGAAATACGGAAAAAAGATCTTCTGGTGCTGGAAAAGAGACATAATGAGCGGATTTTATCTCTGGATAAAAGACTGGAAACATTAGATCAAAAAGATGGTCGTCTTCAGGAATATGAAAAGCGGTTAAAAAACCAGGAACAAGAATTAACCAGCCGCAAGCAGAAACTGGAATCTTTGGTTGAAATGCAGACAGCAAAACTTTCTGAAATTGCCAAATTAACACCGGAAGAAGCTATTCAGATATTGAAAAACAATCTTAAAAACAAAGCCCGTAATGATGCAGCCAAAGAAGTTCGCCATATCCTTGACGAAACACGCCAGGAAGCGACTAAATTATCGGCAAATATTCTGGCAAACGCCATACAGCGGGTATCACTGGATTATGTGTCAGAGACCACCGTAGCGGTTGTCTCTTTGCCTGATGATGAAATGAAAGGCAGGATAATCGGACGTGAAGGACGAAACATCAGAACTTTTGAAAAAGCGTCGGGAGTTGATTTAATAATTGATGACACACCCGAAGCTGTAGTTTTAAGCTGTTTTGACCCGGTACGCCGTGAGATAGCACGCCGTTCTCTGGAAAAACTTATCTCTGATGGTAGAATACATCCCGGCAGGATTGAACAGGTGATAGAAAAAACTACTAAAGAGATGGATGATAATCTGGTAAAACTCGGTGAAGAAGCTTGTATGGAAATGAATATACATAATATTTCTTCTAATATAGTGAAATTAATCGGTAGATTACGTTTTCGAACGAGTTACGGACAAAATGTATTACAGCATTCCAAGGAAGCCGGCTGGATATGCGGAATTCTGGCAGCAGAATTAGGTTTAAATCAAGAAATAGCCCGACGTTGCGGATTTCTTCACGACTTAGGAAAAGCAATTGATCATGAGTTTGATGGGTCACATGCTGTTTTGGGTGCCAATTTAGCCAAGAAAAACGGTGAAAGTAAAATCGTAATAAATGCAATAGAAGCACATCACGAGGAAGTGGAATACGGCAGTGTTTATGCGGTTCTAACCCAGGTATCCGATGCAGTTTCCGGAGCTCGTCCAGGTGCACGTCGAGAGATGCTGGAGAGCTATATGAAGCGTCTTGAACAGATGGAAGGGATTGCTAATGCCATAGAAGGCGTTAATAAATCCTATGCAATTCAAGCCGGACGTGAATTGAGGATTATTGTGGACCCGAGCACAGTAGATGACGAGAAAACAGCGTATATAGCAGGAGACATTGCGGAGAAAATCGAAGCAGAAATGCAATATCCGGGACAGATCAAAATTATTTGCATACGTGAAATGCGACAGACTTCAATCGCGCGATGATAAAAGTTTTATTTTTTGGAGATATATTCGGTCGCAGTGGACGAGAAGTGATCAAAGACTATCTACCTGCTCTAAAAACTGAATATAATGCCAATATATGCCTTGGAAACTGTGAAAACCTTGCTTCAGGTCGCGGGATCACAGAAAAAACAGTGACCGAACTATTTGAGGCAGGGATAGATGCTTTCACCAGCGGAAATCATCTCTGGGATAAAAGAGAAGCAATCCATTTTCTGGAAAAAGAAAATAGAATTGTCAAACCTATCAACTATCCGGAAGCTGCTGCTGGTAATCCCTGGCATATTATCCAAAACAACGAGGGCGAAAAACTGGCAATTGTCTGTTTGACTGGTCAGGTATATATGCAACCCTGCGATTCACCCTGGCGTCATATTGATTTGATCATTCCGGTTCTAAAAGAAATAACTCCGGCGATTTTTGTAGATTTCCATGCAGAAGCTACCGGAGAGAAGAGGACAATGGCATTTTATCTGAATGGTAGAGTTTCTGCGGTTATAGGGACTCACACCCATATCCAGACTGCTGACGAAGAAATCCTGCCAGCAGGAACTGCTTACATTTCTGATGCAGGCATGAATGGTCCACATGACTCGGTTATTGGAGTGAATAAAAATTTGATTTTACAAAAGAATTTGACTGGAATGCCTATCAGATATGAACCTGCCACTACCGGAAACCAAATTAATGCAGTATATCTGGAGATAGACCCAATAAGCGGGAAAGCAATAAAAATCATCAGGATCAGAAAGATGATTGATTAGGTAAATTATGACTGAGATATTAAGAGCAAAACCAATATTAAAAGAGATTTATGCACGAATCAGGGACAATATCTCATTGTTTAAGCGACTCCCACAACTGGAAATCATCCAGATCGGGAAAGACCCAGCAGCCGAATTGTACGTAGATAATCTTCAAAAGAAAGGAGATCAATACGGAATAAGGGTAAATTTAAGACGTCTTTCAATTGATGTCGGGCAACAGGAAATTGAGACGCTGATCAGCGAATTAAACGGGAACAGAAATGTAGATGGAATTATGCTGCAAAAACCACTCCCAGAGCATTTGGATGAAAGTGTAATCAATTCCTTGATCAAACCAGAAAAAGATGTTGATGGTTTTCATCCGGTCAATTTAGGGAAACTGGTGCTGGAACAGCCAGGGCTTTTACCCTGTACTCCACAGGCAGTAATAGCGATCTTGAAATTTTATCAGATAGAGACAATCGGAAAACGCGTGGTGATCCTGGGTCGTAGTAATATTGTCGGCAAGCCCTTAGGATTATTGCTTCTCAGTAAAAAGGAACCTGGAAATGCAACTGTTACTTTCTGTCATAGTCAAACAGAAAATCTGGCTTCAATCACCAGAGAAGCTGATATTCTGATTGCGGCAATTGGCAAGCCGAGATTTGTAAAAACTAATATGATCAAAGACAAGGCAGTAGTAATAGATGTGGGCACAAACCTGATTTCAGATGCCGAGAAGGGAGACATATACGTCGGTGATGTTGATTTTGAAGCAGTCCAATACAAAACTTCTGCCATCACTCCGGTACCGGGTGGAGTTGGTTCTATCACCACAGCTCTCCTGCTATTAAACGTAATTACTGCGGCAAAATTAAATTTAAAAAAATAATTTT
>CAZAHZ010000012.1:0-23616 GCA_964485055.1 uncultured Candidatus Cloacimonadota bacterium | reverse complement strand
TTAAATTACTCTGCTTTTTTATCAACCCATTATTTTTGATGAAGAGCCTATATTTTTTTGTCTTATCCGTGAGAATCCTTTAAATCCGTGGCTAAAATTTCTTCACATTCTTTCGCTCCTTTCTTGATGAGCCGTAGTCATCGAAGGCTATTCGGTGTTGAAAAAATATTCGTTGTCAGTTCTTCCAAAATCCGCAAGAAGAGAAGAATAGAACACTGATAACACTGATTAAACAGACAATCATGGATAATATAAAAAAAAAGTAAAATTTAACCAGCCCCCCAATAAAACTTCACCTTAAATTTTTCCTTGCCAAAAATACACGCAAAACAACTTATACAATCTACGGGGGAAAATATATGAATTTTATTAAATATATCCTTATATTTTTTATGTTTGTTATTATTTACTCGGCTCATGCCCAAAAACTTAACGAACTTTCCATTGCAGGTTCTGCTGTTATTGGCTCCGGTGAGATTGTTCCTCACGATCTGCTTGATGTTAACATGAATCAGGCGGCTCTGATAGCTTTTATCACGGACCTCAATGTTGATATGGATTTCCGCCCCTGGAACGGTGCTGTCAAGATCAGCCATCCAGCCATCGGTAGATGGAATGTTTACGTCTCGCCTGGCGAACGTGCCATAGACGTTCACGCCGAAGGCTTCAAACCCATCAAAGTTGTTCTCTCATCATACGGTATCACAAGCCTTAAATCTGGTGAAGTATATCATCTGGAATTAACCGGAAAGAAGATGATACCTGTGATCATTACTACTAACCCTTCCGGCGTCGATATCTTTATAGATGATAAATTGATCGGCACAAGTGCCAATAAGGAACTCACCTTTTCTATTGGGGAAGGTGTGCATGATATCAGGTTGCAAAAAGATGATTTTGAAACTATCATTACCCAGATAGAGGTCAAGGTTGGTAATCAAAGATTTGATTATACTCTAAATGAAGAAATGGATGCTGTCGTTTCGATTATTACTATTCCTCCCGGTGCTGTGATTTATATAAATGATCTTAAAGTTGGTGTTTCTCCCGTAAATTCGTTCTTTCCCGCCGGTACATATCCTCTTAAGATCGAAAAAGAAAATTACGATACCATTCTGGAAAATATCACTATCACTGATCCAACTGAAAAAACATATTCCCTTGAAGATATCAGGGCAAAATTAACGATTAATACTTATCCCAATGCCACAGTTTTTATAAATGATGATCAGGGTCACAAAGGTGGTGTTCAAGACCTCATGCTTCCGCCCCAGATTGTTAAGGTCAGAATCGAAAGCTCAAAGATGGAAACTATCAATACCACCATTATGCTCGATAAAAATGCAACAGTAACCAAAGATTTCTTCCCCGAAATTCAGACCGGAATTATCATGATCAATGTTATCCCTGCCGATGCCGAAATTTTGCTTACCGGCGACGGCGGTGAAAAATATCAATCCACCGGCAAAAACACCTTCCGTGATGTCCCCATCGGAAAATACAACCTGACTATCTCAGCAAAAGGCTACCAGACCCACACAGAATCGTTCAATCTCAAAGAAGAAGAAACCTTCCGCAAACAGATTAGTTTATCACAAGGTACTGACCCTCAACCTAAAACTCCTGTTAGTAATTTAAAGAAAAAAAGTAAACCTTATTATGGTAGTTTTTTTGATTTTTATTTAACGGGAACTGGATATTCACGGTCATATCCTTCCTATACCATTATTGATACTTTTTATTATCAAAATTCTTACCATTATAATTACTGGATTGGCACTACAAATGCAACTTATACTTACAAGAACAGGTTTTCAGATGGAATTGAATTGATTTTTCTTGCCCAATCTCATTACTCTCATATGATAGAAGTAAATACTGATGATGATCAATTAATTAGTGATAGACATATAACTGAATGGGGATTATATGCTGATATTGAAACAAAAACCAAGCTAAATGGCAAGCTCAATTTTGACTTTAGAATAAATTATGGCTCATATAAACTTGTTTTCGAAGATGATTTTGGTAAAGATGAAAATAGTTCATCTACGAGTACTATTTATACTGGATTTAGTATCGACGGAACAAAGGATATTCACTTATTAACCCCCGAGCACAATTTCCGTCAGGGTTTCTTCGCTGATTTGCTTTATAATGCTTATATATTCCATTATAATAATGGTCATCCGGTGAATGATAATCCCTCGTATATTGATCTTTCTCTGGAATATGCTTTTCTGAATAATCATAGCAATTATATGTTCGTGCCCTATACATCGTATGAAAGGAATTTAAAATATGAAAGCGATGTATATATATTGGGTATTAATTATCTAAAGGATTTTAATGAGCACATTCAGTCTGGTATCTCAGTCTACCATAGAATGACTTTTTATGCAAATAGTAGTAGTACAAGTCAAAGATTAAATCTTAATATTTCATTACATTACTATCCCACATCAATAGTTGATTTACATTTTAATTATAATTTAGCTAACTGTGACTCAAACAATAATGACGCTTATGATGTAAACGATAGATTAGACAATACTTTTTTCCTGGGAATTGGACTAATATTGGGATACAATAAGTAAAATAACTCAATTTTGGCAGTAAAGAACAAGTTTAAACGCCCTTCGTTGTTAAAAAATATTCGTTGCCAGTTCTTCCGTTGCTAGGTTATACTGTGTTTCTCCCGCTGTCTCCAGCAGGTCTCCCAGTGTCTCCACTCCCGGCAGCCAGTTATCCACGCTCAATTCTTCCAGATCAAAACTCAGCTCTGCTGCTGCCCGGAACACCAGTCGCGTCCATAAATGCAGCACTCCCGTCCCTTTTCTTCGCTTCTTAAAATGTACATCCAGCCACTGGTTGTGATATTTTTCCCACACCTTTTTGAATTCAATGCTCACAGCCTGCCAACAGGTTGATATCCGCGGATAGACTTCGCAGAAATACTGCGTCTGCTCATTTCCACTGTGATCTGCTGACTGCCGAAAATACATTCTATCCGGCTCTGTGCTTTGACAAAGTTCCACTCCCTCACTGAGCCTGCCACTCAGCGATCGCACAATACTCCTGCTCGTTATGTGACGGCGATAACCAGTCAAACTCGCAAAATCAGGTACAGGCATCAGCAAAATCTCTGCCAGATGCTCATTGAACCACGCAGCATAAACCTCTTCCAGCACCGTCTCAGTCTCTACTACGATTACATTCCGCTCCGAATAAAGCTCTCCTTCATAATAACACTGCAATATGTAACTGCCCAACTCCCGGAAAGTATAACTCTCCTTTGTCCGCGGTGACAGACTGCGGTTAAATGACAGTCCTGACCAGCATATCTCATAATCTCCCTTCTCCCTGATCTTATAAAATGTATTGCAACTGAAACTATATGTCCCCGCATAAATAATATACGGCGTATAATAATAGATCCGTTTCACCACCTCCTGATAATCCTGCTCCCGCGGATTACACACACCTGCTGCTGCCCTCGCCACTGCCTCAGACCTGCGGCTCAAGACCGTTGCTGCATATTTCGGTATATATTCATAAGCATAAGTATAAAGCTTCCCATTCCGCTTCCGCCGGTAAATCACCTCCCCCAGTCTCCCATGTATCTCAAAATTCCGCTCCATATAAGTATAATATCCATCACCACTCATCATAAACCTCCTGCCTTAATTACGTTCCTCCCCTCAGCCTTACATACCTCTCAGACCTTCCTGGTCCGAATTTCCCAGTTTTCTATAATTCCCATATCCTCATCTCCCTCGTCACCTTCCAGAGCCTTAGCAACACCCGGACACATCACGCCATAACAATATAATGTCATGCCGTGATGTGTCCGGATGCTTTAATGCCAGTTTATGGAATCCAGGTCAAGACATTTAATTTGAAGGTAACAGTGGGATACATGAGACTGTTCAAGGGAAATTTACAAAAGGAGTAACATGGACAAAAAAGCAATCAATCCCACTGCCTGCATCGGAATCGACGTATCAAAGTATTCCCTTGATGTTTATATTAGTAAAACAGGAGAACATGTGCAAGTAAAAAATGAAAAAAGTGGATATCTTGCCATAATCAAGAAGTTAAAAATATCCGAACCGGTTATAGTAATGGAAGCCACAGGTGGAAAAGAAAAAAAAGCTGCTACATCTTGTGGTGACGTAACTATCTGTGTAATATAATAATATCTATATCTGGCTGATATAAAAAGGGGGATACCCGGAAGATAAGAAATCTTTCAAAAGTCTGAATTGATCAATTTATCATGTAACTTAGATAAGGGAGAAAAATCTTGACTGGAAATGGTGATTACAGGTCTTTATCTTTAAATAACATAGAGATCAGGAGATTGAATGATAGAAGTAATAGAACAACGATGTGTGGGCTGCAGAGCCTGTTTGAAAGCCTGTGCTTATGATGCGATCACCATCACCGAAAAGCTGGCGGAAATAGACACAGATAAATGCATACTTTGTGGTGCCTGCGTTGATAGTTGTCCATTTGAAGCTATCTTGATCCGCAAGTATGGGCGTACAAATATTGACCGGAAACAATATCAAGGGGTATGGATATTTGCCGAACAGCAGCGCCAGGAGATTGCACCCGTAGTATTTGAATTACTGGGTAAGGGAAGAGAACTGGCAGAAGCACGGGATACAAATCTGACAGCCGTATTACTGGGATATCAGATCGGTAATATGGCAGCAGAATTGATAGAATATGGGGCTGATGAAGTGATAGTGGTTGATGATATACAACTGAAAGATTTTTTGGATAGACCTTATGCTTTTGCCTTGCGAACCCTGGCAGAAAAGTATAAACCAGAAATAATCCTTTCGGGGGCATCTGTAATGGGCAGATCATTCATTCCTCGGGTGGCTGTAGGCTTACATACCGGTCTAACAGCAGATTGCACCGGATTAAAGATTGATGAGTCAACCGGACTTCTACAGCAGACGCGTCCAGCTTTTGGCGGTAATATCATGGCAACGATCATCACTCCCGACCACTTGCCTCAGATGGCTACAGTGCGACATAAAGTGATGGATGCCTTGCCGAGGGAAAAAGGCAGGACTGGAAAAATTATTAATGAACAGATCAATTTTTCAGATGTTGAAACATCATGCAGTTATCAGGATTTTATCAATGATGATACTCAGGAGATCAATCTTACGGAAGCAAATTTTGTGATTTCAGGTGGCAGAGGCTTAAAGGCACCGGAAAATTTCCAGATGATTTATGAACTGGCAAAATCCATGGATGCAGCCGTGGCGGCTTCACGGGCGGCAGTAGATGCCGGCTGGGTGGAATATCCGCACCAGGTAGGGCAAACTGGAAAGACAATTAAACCCAAAGTATATCTGGCACTGGGTATCTCAGGAGCGATCCAGCATCTGGCGGGAATGCAGAGTTCCGATTATATCATTGCTGTCAATAAAGATGCAGATGCTCCAATCTTCAAAGTTGCCGATCTGGGTATTGTAGGTGATCTTTTTGAGATCGTGCCTCTGCTGACAAAAAAATTTAAGGGTGTATAATGCTTAATGTTTGTGAAATATATCTCAGTATCCAGGGCGAATCTTCTTACAGCGGATTGCCCTGTATATTTATTCGCCTGTCAGGATGCAATCTGAATTGTTCATGGTGTGACAGCCGCTTTCACATGGATATTCAACAAGAGATGAGCATAGAAGAAATTATTGAGGCAATTGCCGAATATAAACCGGTTAAACTTGTAGAGATCACTGGTGGCGAACCGCTTTTACAGGAAGATACTCCTAAACTGATTGAGATTCTGGGTCAGATAGGTTACATGATACTTTTGGAGACAAATGGATCATTATCAATAGCAAAAATCCCGACGAACGTGGTCAATATTATGGATGTAAAGTGCCCTTCGAGTGGTTATCAAAATTCCTTTCTACGTGAAAATATCATCTATCTTGATCCGCAGAAAGATGAGCTTAAATTCGTGATTGCTGACCGCAAGGATTATGATTTCGCCTGTGAATTTATTATGTATAATAATCTCTGGAGCTACAATATTCTCTTTTCCTCTGTATTGAGCAGATTGGAACCACGGCAACTGGTAGAATGGATCATAGCAGACAGGCTGTCTGTCCGTTTCCAGTTACAGATGCATAAATATATCTGGGATACAGATCAAAGGGGAGTCTAAAACGACTGATATTAGAAATTCTATCAAAGCTGTGATCATTGAAGATAATAAACTTCTGGCTTTAAAGTGTGAAGAGTAAGAACGGGGCTTTTTATGTTCTGCCGGGTGGTGGACAGCAACGGTATGAATTAATGCCTGATGCCCTTAATAGAGAATGCCTGGAAGAAATAAATTGTGAAGTTGTAGTCGGCAGATTGCTGTATATCAGAGAGTATTTATCTGATAATCATGAATTCGCTGATGAAGATAATGGAGCTCACCAGATTGACTTTATGTTTGAGTGTCATCTGAAGGGGGATAATGAACCCGAGAAGGGATGTATTGCTGACCCATATCAGACAGGTGTCGCCTGGCTGGAAATCTCAAAACTCCTCGAATATAGGTTTTACCCGTTATCTATTCGAAAGATCATTATGGATGCTGACTACCAGCGACCTATCTATCTTGGAGATATTAACTGACAAATCCTATACAAACAAAGAAGTTTAAGCAGACTTTAAGTTATTTTGTGATGACGAATTTGCCGAATTCTGATTTTGAGTTGTCTTCAACTTTATAGAGATATACACCTGAAGAGGCTTTTACTTCATTATCCTGCCGGCAGTCCCAATTGAGCTTATCATTTGACGGCTGAAATATCTCGCTATGAATAAGTTGCCCTTTGATGTTATAGATAGAAAGTGTGGTTTCCTTACCTTGCCGTTCAAAATTCCCCTCCAGTTCAAATGTTATCTGCTCAACAGCACTGAAATGAAAGGGATTAGGATATGCCTTTACGGAAGAAGGAGTCTCAATGATCTCTGTCTCCAGTATTCCATCGGAAATATCCATTTCCACGACTGATACTGCAGAAAGTCCGAAGCAGAATAGAAAATCTCCTTCCTCACTTTCATAGTAAAGCATTCTTACAATCTGATGGATCAATTCTACAGTCTGAACGGGGTCTATCATTCCGTTCGTTTCATCTGTTATCTGATAAAAATACAGGTTGTAATCATCAAAACAGATCAGATAATCATGATATCCCTGGAAATTCAAAGCCCTATAAGTGGATAAATAAAAGGCTTGACCCGTTAATTCTGTATCCTGATAGCCATAGATGATTATATTATTAAAGCAATTGACTGCAGCAAGATATTCATTGTTTATTTTTGCTATAAAGGCATCTTCACCATTGACTATATTATCATATTGATTGATAAGGATAGGTTGTTCAAGATCAAATCCTGTGTAAATCATCAAATCATGGTTGTATTCCTGAGATAGAAAATAACCTGTTCCATTTTGAATAAATCCACATTGCTGATTAGTAAATGTGCTGTCTATTACCAGATTTAGTTCATTTTCATTGAGTTGATATTTTTTTAAATTATTAGTAACAATATTTTTTATGTATAATGAATTCCCATCACTCTCATCAGTAAAGGGAAATGAAAAAACATCATCATTACAGGTTAAAGGCATAGATAAGAGCAGGTTAATTTCGTTATTATAATAATGATATAAATCCCACATATTATTCCAGTAATCATGAAGGTAAAAGAAATTACCGGCAGTTCTCATAAATAAATAATTGCATTCAGATAAAAGAATATCTTCCGGTTGAGGACAAACAGGATCAGTTATATTCCATTTGCTAATTCCTGAATAATGATGGTAACTTCTGCTCATAATAAAGTAATTATCTCCAATTATATGATGATTATCAAAGATTGGCTGATCTCCAAACAAGCCGCCCCACTCCATTTCATTTTCCTCAATGTTAACCGTATAAATCCCTTGAGTATCGGGGATAAGCAGAATATTTTCTAAAAAACCAATTGTGGATGGTCTTATTTGATATGGAAACTCCAATACACTGCTGGTTGAAATTTGATAATCTAATCCAAATTCCAAAGCATAAATGGATTCCCAGGTATTTAAATAAATATTATCACCAATCAATGCGATATATCCACAATCATTTATACAGGTATTATCATCAATTTCCCAGTAATCCAATTCCATCCAATTAGTTAAATCACTTATATCCCAGACCACTACGTTCATGTAGCCAATTGTACAGATGATATCTTCTGACAATTGATGAACATTATGGATGCTTTGCTGTTGATGTGCTGCAAAAATATCAAAATTATCTGCCACTATTTCCAGGCTGTCTGCTCCATTATGATACAGGATGAATTGGTCTGTATGATTATAGCCCAGAATATAATCTCCAAAAGAACGAGTAATTTCACCATAATAACTAAAATTTCCATCTATTGAAAAACTATCTAGATTTATCCGGCAATACATATCAAGTTCATCAACCATTACAAATAGATAGTGGTCAATTACATATAGCAGATTTTGTCCAACTGCCAGGATATCTAATTCCAATTCATCTGCTATAAATGGGAACTCTGGATTGCTGATATCAATTTTTCTGATCAATATTTCTTCATCACAAGCATAATCACTATTATCCCAGTCAGATACGTAGAGAAAGTCTCCTTGCCTGGCTAAAGGATAAAATTTATCTGTAAAAAGCCGTGATATCTCCTCCAGATCGCCATTTTCATCTAATCCCAAAAGCACAATTCCCCATTCCGGATGCATTACGACAAGATCTTCATAACTATAAATACAATTATTATAAAAGAATTCATAAGAGGTTATAAAAGGCTCATATACTTCCACATCTACTGTCTGGGAATTGGCAATAGAAATTATTATGAAAATTATACTCAATATACTCTGCATTTTTTTCATAATTACTCCACGTAATTTAAGCCTGCCTGTATTTATTCTATCTAACAGGCAGGCTTGTATTTGATTTTTTAGTCAGGATCTTCTGGTTCTCCTATTGGAGGTTTTACACCAAAAGGAACACAAAGATACATGTCATTTACCCAATACTGGCTAGGTGAAATGATTTCATCATTATCCGACATCCCAGTATAAGTATTTTTAGCATATGCGGTAACCTTATATGCTGCATACAAATCAGGAGTAAATGTTTCTGATTCTCCAGGTAGAAAAGAACCGGTTCTTGTTTCAGTCCAACTCACAGTTTGTGCATCTGAAAATACTTTTACAGTAAGGAGATCGGCAGACGAACAATCTTCTCCGAAATGGACTACGATCTGACCTGCACTGGCTACAAGTGCAAATGCCAAAAACACCAGCATGAATACTACTCTCTTAAACATAGTATCCTCCTTATTCTTTTTTTTGTCAAGAAATAGCTGCAGCCTTTTTCTTGTTTCGTTTCTTTTTTACTCAATTCATGATACTTATTATTGCTTACATACAATTCAGTATGGTATTTCCGATCATTCCAGCGGATAATAATATATCACACCATCATATTCTACGATATAATATTCATCTTCAAAATCTACGATAAAGACCTGTGGATCATTGATATCACCGGTAAAGAGAGGAATTGTTTTAGGGAAGCCATCCGCTTGACAAGTGACATTATAAATCATTATTAAAGCGATAAATACGAGAGTAAGCCATCTTTTCATAATCTGCTCCTTCATCAGTTTTCATATATTAGTCAAAAAAGGAGTTAAAATGTTACCGCAATTAGAGGGAAAAATATTTATTTTATTTTTCCCAGTTTAGAAATTGTGAACGCAGTGAACATTATCTTAATTGATAATTTTGGATTTTGAATTTTGAATGAAATGTAATCCAGACCAGGGAGATAGTAATTGAAAATGGAATGTAATCAGACCAAGATGGTCTGGGTACGCCGGGAAAGGAAACAGTGCCAAATTATTGTAGTAAATAGTCGTCTTTGAGTCCCCGACAGATCGGGGTAGGCGTTTCTGATGGGTATATCATCTCAACTCAATAACTTGCCTGGTTTATTTTGTGATGATGAATTTACCCATAGATGATTCGTCACCAGTTTCTACTCTGTAAAATACACTCCTGATGGTGCTTTAGTACCATTGCCCAGTTGGCAGTCCCAGCTTAAGGAACTGTATCCATCAAATTCAGATTTCTGCTGATGAACAAGCTGACCTTTGATATTATATACAGATAAAAAAGCATCCTTACCATAACGCGATAGATCATTCTGAGAGTAAAATGTTATTTCCTGCCCAATATCAAATGAGAAGGGATTGGGATAGGTGATCATCCTGATAGTTTCTGTTACAAGGTCTTCATCGTTTTTTGTACCTTCTATTTGATAGACTTCTGTATAAACCTGATCAAAGACATAGAGAAAATCTTCCGATTCACCTTGAATAATCTCAACATCATTAATAAAATCGAACCTACCGATATAACAGGAAGGCTCTATATATTCCGGGGGATTTTCCGGGATATAAAAACTTTTAATTTCATAAGCGGAACAAACCAGGTATACATTATCAAAAGAATATACTCTGCCACTACAATCTGAATAAAGATTACATACAAATTCGGGCATTTCTGCTCCATTTAGGTTATAAACCTGCGTCGTATAAGCATCATAAGAAAGGCTAATAAACAACTTATTATCCAATATTTCTGAATAAAAATAATCTGGGAAAAAATTTTGATAATAAGCTGCCAATTGCGGATTATTGCTATCTATTCCACTATATATTTTTAGATCACGCTCATCACCATTACTTGAGTCGCATAAATAGATATAGTCATCATGCTTGTTCATTATAAAATAGTCTTCCTCTGTGATTTCAAACAAGGGTTGGGGCTCTTCAGGATTGCTGATATCATAACAGGTTATTATACCAGGAGGTTTTTTCAAATAGATAGTATTGATATTGTCATCAAATACATTAATAGAGCCATACATAAACTCATACTCGCTATTATAATAATCTATATGACTTATATACTGGATTTCCGGTAAGTTAGAAATGTCATATAACTCTACATACAAATTTTCCTTATTTTTCAATATCAGTATATTGCCAGCTATATTATAGGAAACTTTATTCTCTCCCAAAAAAGGCTCATCTATAAGTACAGGCTGATCAGGAATGGAAATGTCCCAGATATTCATATCAGGAATAGCAGTACTTTTTGCCCATGTTTCTCTGATGGCGTAATTGTCTTTGACCAGTCCCTTTATGATCCTTGGAAATTCAGTACAAACTTCTCCGGCTTCAATTCCATTATCTGTAATATCAAAAATTTGAATACCCACATAATGATCCACAAGATATAGTTTTTCTCCGTATTTCAAGCAATTAGTCGGATTAAAAAGAGCATGATCGAGAACCTGAGAAACCTGAGGAAATTCCGGATCGCTGATATCTACAACTAATAATTCTTCCAATAAAGGGAAAATTATAGTATTATCAAAGATCTCAATATTTAATCCATAGAACAGATTATCAAGATCAGGAAAAGGAAACTGACTCAGTAATTGCCAGTTACTAAAATCTGATGTATCCCATAAACTCATTTCAAGCTGGCTGTAAACCACATAAAGTTCATCTGAAATGCGTTGGCATACATGGGAATGATCATTATAAACCTGTTCCAGATCAACAGATGTAACCTCCTCTGCATTAAAAGGGTCACTCAGATCATAAATAGTTAGAATATCAGGATCATCTGAGCACCAGTATTCTTCATAAAATGGCTCTAAGAATTCTCCCTCTTCGTTATCTATATATTCCAAAGACTCCGGATCATAATATAGCAACCGACGAGTTACGATATAATCAACTATTGTAAGCATATCATGCCAGATATACACGGTATAGGGTGGATAATCCAAGTCCATCTGTCCTGTCTCTACCGGCTGTCCAGGATCACTCACATCATATTTATATACTGTGGTATCCCAGGTATCTCCCTCAAACGGTCTACAAGCGAAATACAGATTGTCATTATTAATAGTAAATTTATTAACATCATCAGCATGTATTGTGTTTAAAAGAGTTAATTCACCACTATCTTCTATCTGAAATATATCTATTCCATATTCCTTGCATAAATACAATCTTCCATTATCTATCAACATATTGTTTAATCTCATAGAAGTGTTGCTCTCACTAAACCGGGTAACATATTCGCTATTCATTGCTGATAATGATAAAATTAATGCCAAAAAAACTAATACAATAACCTGAAACTTCATAATGGCTCCTCATTTAGTGATAATAAATTTTCCTACAGATGGTTCATCACCAATATCGACTTTATATAAATATACCCCAGATGGTGCTTTATTACCATTATTTTGCCGGCAATCCCAGATGATTTCATTTCTGCCTTGCTGTATGTATTCATTATGCAGAAGCTGCCCTTTGATGTTGTAGATCGAAAGTTTTGATTGGCTGGAGAATCGTTGTGAGTTTTCTACAGGTAAAAATGTAATCGGCTGATCGTAGGTGTATGAAAATGGGTTGGGATAAGTGATTATCTGAATACTTTGAGTTACCTGATTTTTATCACAAAAGGTGCTTTCCACCAGAAATACCTCAGTATAGGCTGGATCAAAAATATAGAGGTAATCTTCTGATTCACAATGAATAACCTCAACGTCATTAACAAAATTGAATCTGCCAATATGACAGGTGGGTTCGAGATATTCTGGAGGATTTTCCTGAATATAAAAACTGTATATATCATGAGAAGAGCAAACCAGATATTCACCACCATAAGAATATACCCTGCCACTACAATCTGAATATAGATTGCAGCAAAATTCAGGCATCTCTACTCCGCTGAGATTATAAACCTGTGTAGTGTAATCATCATACGAATCGTTGACAAACAGCTTATCGCCTAAAATTTTCGAAGTACAATGTACAGGCATAAAGTTGGAATAATGAGCTGCCAATTGAGGATCATTATTCTCTATTCCGCTGTATATCTTTATATCTCCTTCAGAGCCAAAGATGGATTCAATTAAATAAAGATAATCATTCTGTTTACCTCCAATAAAATAATTCTCTTCGGTGATTTCAAATAAAGACTGAGGATTCTGTGGATTACTAATATCAAAACAAGTTATTATACCAGGAGGTTTCTTTAAATATATAGTATTTATCTCATTTTCAGAAATGAAGATATCTCCATACATGAATTCATATTCACTATCAAAATAGTTAATATTGCCCAGATACTGAATCTCAGGCAAAGCAGAAACATCATATAATTCCACGCATAAATTATCGGTACTTTTCAATACCAGTATATCGCCAATTAATCTATACCCATTTCTATCCTCACCCAAAGATAACTCTTCTATCATCTCTGGTTGACAGGGCTGGGAGATATCCCAGATATTCATATCCGGTATTGCAGAGCTTTTATAGTAGGTTTCCCTGATAATATAGTCATCTTTGATCAAACCTTTTCCTGTCTTGGGGAATTCAGTACATACCTCTCCGGTTTCTATAATATTGTCAGCAATATTAAGAATTTGAATTCCAACATAATTATCCACAAGATAAATCTTATCATCATATTTCTGGCAATTAGTAGGATTGAATAGAGCAGGATATAATATCTGAGATACCATTGGTAATTCAGGATCACTAACATCTACGATCAGTGCTTCATAGATCAGTGGGAAGAGAATCTTATTATCCCAGACGACTATGTTCAAATCGTAGAATAAGTGTTCAAATTCAGGAAACGGAAACTGACTGAGTAATTGCCAGTTGCTGAAATCAAATGTATCCCACAAGCTCATTTCATGCTGACTTAAAATTACATAGAGGTTATCACTAATACGTTGACATTCGTGATTAAAATTATTACCGATAAATTCAAGATCTACTGATGCCACTTCCACCGCATTGAAGGGATCACTCATATCATATACTGATAATGAATTAGCTGCATTTGTACACCAGTAGTTCTCATAGAAAGGCTTCACGAATGGACCCTCTTCGCTTCCCAAGTATTCTAATGTTACTGGATCATAGTATATTAATTGATTAATAGTCAGAAAATCAACTATTGTGAGCATCTCATGCCAGATGTACATCGTGTATGGAGGATAATCCAATTCCAATTGCCCTGTTTCTACAGGTTGCAAAGGATCACTCACATCATACTTATAAACTACAGTGTCCCATATATTGTCTCCAAATGAGCAGCAAGCGAAATAGATATTATCCCTCAGAACTGTGAAATTATTGATATCATCCATTATTATTGTAGTCAGGAGTGAAAGGTCTCCATTTTCCTCTATCCCAAACATATCTATCCCATATTCTTTGCACAAATATAATCTGCCATCATCTATCATCATGTTGTTCAATCTAAAAGAAGTGTTGCTCTCTCCAAACCGGGTAATGTATTCGCTATTCATTGCAGATAATGATAAAACCATTACCATGAACATTATTACAAAAACCTGATACCTCATATTACCTCCTATTTAGTCTTCTGTTTCTCCTTCTCCTGGATCTGGTGGTGGGCTCATGCCATCAATATCTACTGTAACATAATTAATCTGAGTCACAGGATATACATCATCTAAAGTTTGATAGTCATGATCTGCTGGTCTACAAGCACCTTCTCCGTGAATCTGGGCACAATCTGGTACTCCTGAAATTGGCGTTATGGTTTTTGTTTGTGTTCCTGCATTATTAAAAGTAAAGCTCTCAGAACCACCAGGTAGTTGATTATTTTGATATTCAAGTGAAATATCAACAGTACCAGCCGCATTTGATGTAACTTGAAAAGTGTAAGAATAACCAAATGCTGCTGTCGCAAATGCCATTAATAGAATGGCAAAAAGTATCTTCTTCATAAATTACCTCCGTAAAGTTTTTTAGAGATAAGCAAGGTATCAGGTCTTATTTTCATTATCTTTGTCAAACATTATATACTTTCTCTTTTATTATTTTAGGAATCATTCCAGCGGATAATAGTAAATTACACCATCATATTCTACGATATAATATTCATCTTCAAAATCTACGATAAAGACCTGTGGATCATTGATATCACCGGTAAAGAGTGGAATTGTTTTAGGGTAGCCATCCGCTTGACAAGTGACATTATAAATCATTATCAAGGTGATAAATACGAGAGTAAGCCATCTTTTCATAATCTGCTCCTTCAACAGTTTTCATATATTAGTCACAAAAGGAGCCAAAATGTTACCGCAATTAGAGGGAAAAATATTTATTTTATTTTTAAAGCTAAGAAATATGAGTTAAGATGCGATAGCAGATTGACTTAAGATTTCGTCTTATTCAGAAAAGAATTTAATTTATAGTAACTGATTATCTACTTATTTTTTATTCCCTGATCCGTGCACATCAGTATAATCCGTGGCTGGTTAAAAATTTCCGTGTTATTATTTTTGGAAGAATCTACTTAAGGTTTGGAAAGGTACTTGATCAATTCATCAAACTTGAGCGCAATCAAACCTTTATGCAGAGGGATTTTCTTATTATATTCATTTTTCATTCTCTGCATACACTTCACGGTTTTACTTGATAAAATGGATATTGCCTTATCAGGAGGGACACAGATTTTCATCAGTATGGATATTTCCCAGTTATCTTTATCCCAGAGTGTAAGATAGTAAGTATTCTCTACCAGATGCCTTACGCCCCAATCATTTACTTTTGTGATTTGGATGAGGCAGTTCTGCACCTCTTTAAAGTTAATTTTCGAGCAGTAGCGTTTTAACCTGTGAACCACATTGTTTCGGCTGAATTCCAGCAGGCGGTGCACAAATCTTCTCAGATTGTCATATTGCTTATACGTGAGAATCTCTGGTTTTGCCTGCCAGCCCTGTTGCCGCAAATAGGCAGCCTTGAGATTTCTGCGGACAATGTGGCTGTGTTTTCTGGCAGTTCCATAACTAATACCAGCAGCTTCTGAATAAGCTTTAAGGTTATTACATTTTGTGATATTCTGATACATTTCATAGTCGCTGTCTGAAAGCAGTTCTTTAATCTGCTCAGGATGTATGGTCTTTATCAAAGCGGATTCATCCAGATTACTGAGATCGTTAAATTGAGTCTGCTTTTGCTCCATCTCTTTAAGCAGTGTACGAAAATTGATCTTATCTTTGATGGCAGCCATGGTTTTATGATAAACCGTACTGTGCAGCCAGCCCTTAATAAATTCTACCTTATCTATATTCATAAATAATGCGATTATGCTTTCCTGGGCAATATCCTGTGCTAATTCCGGTTCACTAGTCAGCTTCAGAGCGAATCTATAGCAATAAAGCTGCAATTCTTGCAAGTAGCTGTCCATTTCTGCTTTAAGCTTGTCAGAGGCAGTAGATTGAAATTGCAGATAATGTTTTTCTTCCGGCAGCATTGAAAGTAATGTTCGGCTGACCAGTTCCTGGCTGAAAGAATTATCTCCCGCCAGAGCTTTTGCCTTGACCTGGAGTGTGTCGCAAAAATATTTATAATCAGCTTTCCTGCCAAAGTTCAATTCTACTTCATTTTCCATATCTGCTTCCCATTATTGATTTCGGTTTAATTACTTATATTCATGAATTATTTGTAAAGTAAAATCATTACATTTATCTTTATCAATAGTATCCGGTCTGTATTATTGATAAAAAAAGGATCAGAATTACTTCTGATCCTTTGCTATTTATGGTATCCCCGACGCGATTCGAACGCACAACCTTTTGATCCGGAATCAAACGCTCTATCCAACTGAGCTACGGGGACACTAAATTCCACTATCTTCACTACCCTTATCTTTAGAGTAATGACATCTTTTTAACCACCTGCAATTTATTCAAGCTTTTTTTATAACCACCCTCACTTCTCACTTCTCACTGCTCACTATTCCTCATTTCCTGGGATGATACAAACGATGCTCTTTGATAATGAACTGTTTATTGATGTTGGAATAGATCTGAGTAGTATTGATGCTCACATGCCCCAGCAGCAACTGAACGACACGCAGGTTTGCTCCAGCTTCCACCAGATGCGTGGCAAAGGAATGCCTGATTGTGTGCGGACTTACTTTCTTCTTGATTCCGGCAGCCATTGACAGTTTATCAATGATCTTCCAGGCACCCATGCGAGTCAGGGGTTTCCCCAGTCTGTTCAGGAATAGAGTATCATCCTGGTTAATTCCCAGCAATCTGGGACGATACAACTGCACGTACTTGAAAAGGAAATCCAGAGATTTTTCCGCAATCGGCACAACCCTCTGTTTGCGTCCTTTTCCAAAGACGCGTACGACTTTTTCTTCCCAGTAAATATCATGCGTGGTCAAATTGATCGTCTCCGAGATCCGCAACCCACTGGCATACATCAATTCCAGCATTGCCTTGCTGCGCCAGTTCAAGGGAGTATCCAGCGGAATAAAGTCCAGCAGCTTCAGCATTTCCCTGAGCGTCAGCACATCCGGGATCTTGTGATCATAGCGTATAGCCGGAATATCTGTTAAATTAAGCTTTAATTCTACATCTTCTTCCGCCATAAAGGTCAGCAGAGATTTAATTGCTGATCGCTTGCGTGCCACGGAACTGGCTGCAAAGCCTATCTCCTGCAGTGAAGCAATATAATCTATAACATCTGACGACTGTAAATCCTCAAGCTGACAATCAATATAATTGATAAACTCCTGACAATCTTGAAAATAGGAATATACCGTGTTTTCCGCCAGCCCCTTTTCAGCTTCCAAGTAAAACTTAAAATTATTCAGCCAACCCCGGTTATGTTGTCTGTCCAGCGAGTTACTTTTCTTCTTCATCCTCGTCATCTAAAATCTCAAAATCCGCATCCTCAATTTTGTCATTCTTATCGGTTTTCGCCTTTTTACCACTGCTGCGCAGCATGATATACAAGATCAAGGGTACGGTTATATACCAGAATTTAACAGCAGCTATCAAAATAAAACCAGCAAATCTGATGATCAAAGCCAGAATAATGATAACAGCCAGGATTTGTATCCATGTATTCGTTCTCATACTATTTCCCTCCTGCCAGTAGCCGCGTCAGCTCATTGCGGAAACGCGGAGCAAAGACTGACTGTGGATTTTCTTTCAAAAAATCTGTGATAATTTCCTGTTTCAGGCTGTCTGACGCCGTATTCTCCATGATTTGCATAGCAGCGTATTCAGACAGCAATTCATTCTCAAATTCCTGCTGCCACCAGAAGATGGACAGGCTGAGATCGTCCTCCTCCCATTCTGCTGCCAGCAACTGGATTTCATCATTGCCCGAAAGCTCAAATATATCATTCAAGATTGCTAATGCAGCCTGTGTTTTATAAAGTCCCTGCAATCTCCAGGCTTCATAAAGGCGTTCATGAAATTCTTCTGGCAGACTGGTCATGATCTGCGTCAGGTATAATGCCTGCGTGGTTAATCTGCTGTCCGGCTGATTAAGGATCAATTCACCCAGCAGACTGTCCGCCAGAGTATCTTTCTGCATCAATGCTATCTGCCAGGTGTAATATATACTTTGCTTAAAAATATCTGTTCCGGGTTCTTCAGTTTTCAACAGTTTTCCTAACTGTTCACCTGCTGCCTGAAAATCACCGGATTTGATGTGATAATCAATAATGGAAAATTCAATCTCCTTTCTTTCCTTATCATTAAGCGTAAATTTGGCTGCTTCTTCCAGATATTTGATCACATCTTCCGCCGGTCTGTCCAGACGCATCGTCAGGTCTGCCAGCAGCAGTCTTGCTGACTTGGCAGTCTGAGTCCGGTATCTGTATTTACCCTGGAGTATTTTTTTATTATTATAGACCAGCATCAATTCTGTTTCCGCCTGCTGATAATCCCGCTGTTTAAGATAGATCTCAGCTTTGGCTATTTGTGCTTCTGATTGCAGGTCAGGCTCATCAACACGATTTTCATATTGATCATAGGCTTTCAAAGCTATTGCGTAATTTCCCATCTTATACAGCTCTTCAGCAAAATCAAGCAGCTTGATGTCTTCCAGTTCCTGATATTGCAGTAAAGCCTCGTCATAATCATCAATATATGCCAGACAAAGTGCGTAAGCCTCCATAACTTCTTTATTATCTGAACTATCCCTGACTTTCTTCACTGTTTTGATCACATTCTTATCTCGATTAAGCATCCCTTTTAGATTATTCATCACGTAATGAAGATAGTTCGCATTCTTTTCCAGGTGCTTAAGATATTCTTCCGCTGCCAGATCATTCTTTTCCTCGCTCTGGTAGTTTCGTGCCAGGTCAAGTGTAAAAAGGTAATCATCCTTTGTTACGTTTCGTACCTTGAGCAGTACTTCTGCAGCTTTCTCAAACTGACGGCTGCCACTGTAGATCTGCGACATATCCTGATAGACATTCACATTATTCTTGTTATTCTGCAGATAATCATCTCCTAACTGAAATGCTGCCTTAGTATTCCCATCTTTCAGTAACATCGGAATTTTAAGGCGAAGATAATTATATTCCGGGATAATTCCCTTCTTCTCCTCCAACAACTTCCCAGCCTGCTCAAAACTCGATACACGCATCAGGTTATTCAATAATGCTTCCACGATCTGCCAGTCTTCGGGATATTTCTCGATCAATTCACTGTAGATCAGGTTCGCTTTTTCATATTTCCGCTGAGCAGTATAGCGCTCTGCCTGCTTCTTCATGATCTCCTTTTCATCATACGCACCGGCAGGTGCTGAGCCAGGTGATTTTGACAGCCGGGGAGTCACCTGACTCCACAACTGCATCACCAGTAGCAACACTATCAATAAAATTATCTTCTTCATTCTTCTCCTACTCCCTCTTCACGTCTCACTACTCACTATTAAGCCTTTTCAAATACTCCCTTATCAATTCCTGATATTCCGGTGGATAATTTTGATAATCCTCTTCGAGCAAGGCTTTCTGGCGCAGTTTATCAAATTTCAGCTTAATTTCTTCCGGCGTATCCCAATCCAGAAATTCACTGTTCTCCGCC
This sequence comes from uncultured Candidatus Cloacimonadota bacterium, assembly GCA_964485055.1. Taxonomy (GTDB): domain Bacteria; phylum Cloacimonadota; class Cloacimonadia; order Cloacimonadales; family TCS61; genus Stygibacter. The sequence goes on along the minus strand of CAZAHZ010000012.1, from coordinate 3,580 downwards.
TTACGCTTCTTACTGAAATCACGTTTATGAATTGATTTCTGGGCATCCAGCAATCTCGATAGTATCCGTTCCTGGGTATCTATCATGTTCTGGTCAATCCTGCCACGCTTTAGATTCTTAGAAATATTCTCCAGATCCTCTGCCATCTGATTCAAAGCTCCTGTCTGTTTCTGGGCTTCTTCATTATTCTGCAGCATCCTTTTCAGGTTCTCCGCCAGACGCTCTTCTTCACCAGCCAGTCTCTGCATATCCTGCAGCATCTGCTGGCTTGGTTTGCCACCTTCCATCATCTGCTGATAAATCTGCTGTGTCATCATATTCATCATCATCTGTTCCTGGCTCATTTGCGATAATTGCTGCATCAGCGATTGCATTCCTCCACTGCCTCCACCCTGCTGCATGTTCTGACTGCTTTGCATCAGATCATAGATCATCATATTGATCCCTTTCTGCACGTCTTCCAGATAGTTAGCCACTTCATTTGTCTTAGCGTCATTTATATATTGAAACAGCTCCCGGAAAATGGTCATTGTATAATTTACATCATATACGAATTTAGGTCCCAGCGACAGCACGATCATCGGCACTGAATATAATTTCTGCAAGGTAAGATTGATCCCTTCATGCTCGGCTATCAAATCCGGTAATATTTTGAAAGGATCGTGAGAATAGTTTTCCTGCGTGTCCTGATGCTCACGGCTCATAAAGATCAGACTCCGAATTGCCATATCCAGGGCTTCTCCGATATCTGCAGAACCTGACATGCTCATCATCGAGCTCATATTTTCCAGTTGCGAACGCAATCTCTGCATCTTACCCATGGCACTTTGCTGAGACTTCTGAGCTGAAGACGTTTCCTGTTTCTGCAATTGCTGGCTCGCTGTCTCTATATCGCTACTCAAGCTGTCCATCATCCCCGATTCCATCAGCTCTTTCATCTGCTTGCTAACCTTGCTGTCCTTTTTGGGATCAAGCAGGTTAGCAGCTTCCTGCATCTGCTTCTGCAATTCATCCAGTTTATCATTCTGCTGGCTCTGTTCTTCAGCCAGTTTCTCACTGCTTTCACTGCCTTCTTCTGTCCGCTCATTCAGGTCGGATTGCATCTTTTCCAATTCCTGCGCCAGCTCCAATGCCTTCTGCATTGTCTGCTCTTTTTTGATATCCTCCAGTAATTTCAAGGTCTGGTCTATCTGCTGAGCAAAGTCCTCCATGGAGAATTTCATATTCTCCATTGCTTTCTGCATCATTTCCGGGTCCATATTCTCCAGAGCTTTTGCCATATCTTCCATTGCCTGCTTCAGATCGTCATTACTGATCTCCTCCATCAGTTCCTGTATCCGCTGCATCTTCTCCAGAGTCTCCTGTGAAAGTGCCTGATTGTTCTCCATCTTATCCACAAGGTCCTGATAACTCTCTGCCATATTCTCCACGTTTTCCGAGAGTTCTTCCTGTTTCTTCATCAGGTTTTCCAGGTCTTTTTTATCTTCCCAGTTATATTCTTCCTTTTTCATCAATTCCCGGCGTTTTTCTTCAAAATCTTTCTGTAAAAGCTGGCTGTCTTCAGCTAACTTCTCCAGAAAATCTGACTTCGCCTGCTCTTCTGCCTCGATCTCTTCATATAGCTCCGAAATAGATGGAAACCTTGCTACATATCGCTCCGAACGTGATGTCTGACCCCACGGCGTGTTATCCGTGATCTCCAGCCAGTAATTCAGCCGGTCGCCAGGTATCAGCCAGATGTCATTCAGATCAAAGATATAATCCAGTTCTACTGCACTGCCTTTGATCTCTTTCTGAATCACAAGACTGTCTTCTGCTTCATCATTGATATAATATTTCAAAACCAGGTTCTTCAGTCCGTAATCATCTGTCGCCCGTATCTTCAGCGGTAACAGCATATTTTGATCCAGCAGTGTATCACGTCCCGGTGATATGATCGCTACTTCCGGAAATCCGTCCGGCACCGCAGTGATTGTCTTCTCTACCCGCTCATTACTGTTTCCCAGAAAATCCTGCAGATTTATATGATATGAACCATTCCTCTGCAAACTGAATTTACTGCTGAATGTACTTTTACCCTGTCTCTCCATTTTCTGAAGATTGCCATCATCAAATACCACCAGCGCAGTATCTATGGGATTATTGGACTGTATCGAAAGCGTAATCGCCGTCCTCTGCAAAGCTTTGATGTGACCACTTGCCTTACGGATCAGTTCTCCCGTCATCCCGGTATATGCCGGATAATCATATTTTAGCGTATATTCCCGCACAAGCGGCAACTCAAATACATCTACCTTAAATGTATCACTCACCGCATATGGTGTCTTTACATAATATTCAAATTTGTAATCCAGATTATTGAATTTCTTTTTATTCTCAAAAAGCACTTCCTCACGCCAGACCTTGTCCTGTTTCCAGACCAGTTTGTGCTCCACATTTTCCTCGGCATTGATCACCTGCACCAGAAGATCGCTGCCACGGGTCTTCGCTATATTCCCCGGCTCCACTTCCACGTATTCCTTATGCTGCTCCGGGGGAAGTTTCATCTGACGGAAATAATTCATCGCTCCCACAAATCCGCTCCCATCAAATATAAAGATCACCAGCGAGATCAGCAGCAAGCTCAAGGCAAGCTGATAGACAGATTTGAGCGGACTGCGGTCTGACCGGATTTCCTGACCGTCAGCCCGTTCATCTGCTTTATCAAGCACAAGCTCTATTAGTTCATTACTTTCTTTCTCCAGGTGAAGCAGTTCCCAGGCATTCTGATAGGTATCCTGCTTATCATGATTATAGCCATCCAGTAAACGGGCTGACTGTCGGTCATCAAGCATTCCCCTCATGCCCTTCACTGCCATGTATAATAATCCCATGATCAAGCCGATCTTCAGCGTTAATGCCACGTAAAACTGCGGTAAACGACCCAATTCCGCCTGATAAAGTCCATAATATAATATCTGGATTACCAGGAACAATGCTATGCCCAGGATTATATATCGCCCTGTGGTTATCAGGTTCTGCGACCGGCGCAGGCTTCGAATCTTTTTTTCAAATTTTCGCATCTGATCCTATTTCTTGTATTTTTCAGTCCATTCCAGTTTCGGCTCTGTATAAGTCATGTTCCAGAGATACTTTTCGATCTTCTCTCGCATGCTGACGTCTATCTCGCGATCCACAGGATATATTCCGGCATTCACTATCCGTTCCAGCAACCGTATCGCTACTTTTATACAACTCGTATATCCTTCATTAGTTACATTCTTATAGTTATCTCCTGAAGTATGGATCAGCCGTGAAGCTTTTCCTCCAAAGCGTGCCAGATTTACTGATGGAAATTCATAGACGCTGAATGGCATACAGTCACTGCTGTAGATATCGAGCTTACGCTGGAACATGTATCCCGCCTCACGGATCAAGCCATCCACATACCCCAGCAACTGGTTAGTCCCAATAACTGCCACTCCGTCATTGCCCATTCCGTCTCCGCTTACATCAATATTCAGCATCAAGCCCAATCGCTGCTTTAATTCTTCCAGATGACGCTCCACATACCGCTGACTGCCCAGTAATCCAAGTTCCT
>CAZAHZ010000011.1:20589-23969 GCA_964485055.1 uncultured Candidatus Cloacimonadota bacterium | reverse complement strand
CAACCAGATGTTCTCCACAAGTTTATTCTCCATGCCAACAAAGATCAGATATATTCCTTTTATTGTGTTTCTGGTCATTATTGAGTGGATTCAGCGGGATAAACAGCATGCTTTAGATGTGGTAGTTATCAAAAAGACATGGCTGAGATGGGCAGTGTACTACAGTGTGATATTTGGAATAATGCTTTTTGCAGGAACTACTCAAGAATTTATCTACTTTCAATTTTGAGAAGTTCAATGTAAAATTTAAAATGTAAAAAGTAAAATGAATGAAATCAAAAGTAAAATGTAAAATGTAAAAAGTAAAATGAATGAAACCAAAAGTAAAATGTAAAATGTAAAAAGTAAAATGAATGAAATCAAAAGAAAAATGTAAAATGATGAAGAACAAAAGTAAAATGTAAAAAGTAAAATGTAAAAAGTTTTGATGAAGAAAAAAGGCATAGAAAAGTAAAAAGTAAAATGTAAAAAATTAAAATAAAAGAAGACGAGTAAAGAAAACAAAAAAAAGTGAAGTATCAGGATGAATAATAAATTTAACAGAATGTTAAATCAATCTAATGAAAATCATCGTACTTTGTACGAAAGTAAAATGTAAAATGTAAAAAGTAAAATGACAATAAAAGAAGAAAAAAAGTAAAGATGAAAAATGTAAGAGAAAAAAAAGGCGATAAGTAATATGAAAAATATAAATTGTAATTTTGACAGAATGGTAAATGTACTCAAACGAAATTTGTTTAAATTTCGACCATTTTACTTTTTACATTGTTCCTAAAGCATTTTACTTTTTACATTTTACTTTTTACATTATATAAATGTCTATGAATAAATATAAAAAACATCTTGAATATATAGAGAATAATCCATTATTAAGGAAGAGTTTTTATTTTAGTATTGAGATTATGAAGCTTTGTAAGGAAATCAGGCAAAATCATAGAGAATATAGTATTGCAAGTCAGTTGCTAAGGGCGGGAACAAGTATCGGTGCTAATGCAAATGAGGCTGTGATAAGTTCTTCTCGTAAAGACTTCATTAATAAAATGAATATTTCGCTGAAAGAAGCTTATGAAACAAGATACTGGTTATTGCTGTTAGCCGTATCAGAATATATAGGTGATGCCGATAATTATCTTGAAAAAATAGAAGAATTGATAAGGATGCTTGTTAGCATCATCAAGACAGCAAGAGAAAACGAGAAGAATCAAGTTCGAACTTGATTCTTAATGTAAAAAGTAAAATGTAAAAAGTAAAATGAATGAAATCAAAAGAAAAATGTAAAAAGTAAAATGTAAAAATGAATGAAACCAAAAGTACAAAGTAAAATGTAAAAAGTAAAATGAATGAAATCAAAAGAAAAATGTAAAATGAAAAATGTAAATTTAAAAGAATTAAATAAATTAGAGATAGAAGTATAAACAATGATAAAGAGAAAAAAAGGAAAAATAGCAAAGTCATTGCAGCACATGAGAGATAAGTATTATATTGATAGAGGATATATGATGGAATTATGTAAATTTTCCCAAAAGGTAAATAAGCTAGAAAAGAATTTTATAAATTTTCTACAACCTTACATTAGAATTACTTTTCGAACTTTTTACATTTTACATTTTACATTTTACATTTTGATCTTACTCTCCTGCTCACCTACAACGGATAATGATAAAGGAAACCTGTCTGGAACTGTGAACCTGGAAGGAGAATTGGATCATAGCGGGGTGCAGGTGGGATTATATGATTTATGTGAATTGGATGCAGATATAATGGAAGCGAATGATAAATGGTCACAGATAGGATTTGAGATCAATCAAAGGACGGAATTTGATCATAGAGAGAATATACCGTTGAAAATAGCGGAAACCGATAAGAATGGCAATTTTATTTTTAGTAATATAGGAACAGGGGACTATAATCTGGCAATAGTGAAGCCTGGCTGGGGGATAAAATATATTTGTGATTTAGAAGTATCAGGAAAAGATTATATCATTCCTGAAATAATAGAATTATCTTTACTTATTGAACTGGAAGGAGATATTTCAGGAACGCATATATTTGAAAGTGGAAAGAGTTATTTTACAGATGCAGTTAATTTTGTACCTGAGAGCGAAATAATATTAGAAAGTGGAACAAATATTTTAATAGCAGGAAATAATCTTTCAATCTATGGTTCAATTACTGTTGAGGGTGATCCAGACAGTTATTTTCTGATCACGAATGCATCAGGAATGGATGAAATAAGTCCGGATATAAGTCTTCCTGAAAGAACAGGACAGGTCTTCTTCCGTTCGACAGTTGCAGTAGATTTAACCTTGTCTTATGGAAAAATAAGTTATCTTGAAACAGGGCTATTAAATGAAACTAACCTGGGAATTGTGATCGAACTGCATCATCTTAGAATTAATCACTGTGGTAGTGGGATAAAACTAAGTAATCTTGCAAGTTGTGATATAACAAATTGTGTGATCAGTGACTGTAACCGTGACGACAATGGTGGAATAAATATTGAAGAAACAGATACAGGAATAGTCAGTTATAATATTATAACTCACAGCACAATAGGTATACGAATGCGGCATAGGACAGATTTCGATGTGAATAATAATTATATTTATGGTAATGAAATAGGCTTTAAAGGATTACATTTTACCGGCAGGATAGAGCATAACGAATTTACCCGTAATGAAAATGCAGATATAAGTATATGTGGAACTTATGGGGCAGTTGATGAACCAATGGAGATAGAATACAATAATTTTAGTTCGTCTCGTGGAATCACCAGTTTTTATAATTCATCCTACGGCAGTAATTGCCGGGTAAGCAGCTTAAAGTATAATAACTTCAGCAACAGTATATCATTTATAAGAATATCAAGTGGATATCCGGAAATTGATGCCCGGTACTGTTATTTTGGCGGATTAAATAATGAAGTAGAAATAGATGCCCGAATCTATGATGATGACGAGGATGAAGAATATCCTCTCGTTGATTTTAGCGGTTTTGTGATAGTAAAGATAGGAGCTGCGGGGATTGAGTGAACGTGGTTCACAATGTAAAATTGAAAATTGAAAATTGAAAATTAATACTAACTAGTGATTCGTAACTCGAGACTCGGGATTCGAAAGAGGGAAAGAGTGATTGAAGAGGGGAAGGGGTGATGAATTGAGGGAGCGAGGGAGCGAAGGGGAGAAGGGGTGAAGGGGTGAAGAATTGAGGGAACGAGGGAGCAGGGAGCGAGGGATAGAAGCGAGGGAGCGACAAAGCGACTAAGCGAGGGAGTGAAAATTCGAAGAGGGGAAAGGGTGAAGAAGTGAGGGAACGACTTAGTGACGAGGAGACGGATTGAGGGATTGACTTCTGGACTTCTTGAAAACTGGACTTCGGGA
>CAZAHZ010000011.1:0-20489 GCA_964485055.1 uncultured Candidatus Cloacimonadota bacterium | reverse complement strand
CTGAGAGAGGGAATGAGGGATTGACTTCTGGACTTCTTGAAAACTGGACTGCTTGCTATATGTCGTGATTCGAGACTCGAGACTCGTGATTCGAAATATAATTGAAGAAGTGAGAGGGGGACGGGAGGACTGAGAGAGGGAATGAGGGATTGACTTCTGGACTTCTTGAAAACTGGACTGCTTGACGCAATGAAGATTAGAGGGAGCGACTTAGTGACAGAGAGACTTAGAGACGGGTTGAAATTGGGAAGATGAGATTGTGAGTTATTTAAAAATATATGAAAGAGAGGTAATTGATGTCAGATAAATTTAAGGGCAGATTAGTATTGCGGACTCCTTTGATAACTGCGGGACACAAGAAAAAATATATAGAGAAGGCTTTGCATTCAGAAGCGGATGCAGTGATACTTGATCTGGAGGATGGTGCTCCGGTGGCTTTAAAAGCTCAGGCTAGGGAAGTAACCAGGGAGTATCTTGATAATCCGATCTGCAGCAAGCGACTGGTTTTTGTACGTTTAAATTCGATGGAAACAGGATTGACTAAGCAGGATATTGAAGCCGTGAGTCATAGAAATCTTGATGGTTTTGTGATGACTAAGGTATATACAGCCGGTGAAGTTATTGTATTAGATAAAATATTATCTGCGAAAGAAAAAGAATTAGGACTAGATCAGAATCATTTTTCCGTTATTGTGATCATGGAAACTCCGCAGGCGATATTGAATGCACAGGAAATCGCATTTGCTGCTCCCCGCGTGAAAGGATTGATCTATGGAGCAGAAGATCTTTTGAGCGATATGGAAGGATTTCATACACCGGATGGCAGGTCAATGCAACCTTCACGTAGCCAGGTGTTACTGGCAGCAAGGGCAGCAGGAATTATGCCGATTGATACACCATATATTCAAGTTGGTAATGATGAAGGACTCAGAAAATTCATCGAACCGGGAGTGGAACTCGGTTATGAAGGGATGCTGCTGATATCACCTTCCCAGGTAGCGATTGTCAAAGAAATGTTCACTCCTGCAAAAGAGAAAGTGGAAGAGGCATATGAAATGATCCAGATTGCCAAAGAGAACGAACAGGCTCAGCAGGGAGTTGCAATTGCAGGTAAGCATTTTATCTCACCACCAACGTTAAAAAGGGCTGTTAATTTAGTGGCAAGATATGAGGCAATAATGGCATTTGAGAAATTCGCTGCAGGATATCTGGATTAGTTACGTGATTCGAGACTCGAGACTCGGAACTCGAGACTCGGAACTCGGAACTCGGAACTCGAGACTCGGAACTCGGAACTCGGAACTTGGAACTCGAGACTCGGTTTTATAGTGAAAGAGGGATTAAGTGAATGAGAGATTGACTCGAATTTCGGATTCTGTTTCCTAACTTCCTTGGGAGCATCAATTTTACATTTTACATTTTCAATTCGGACGTAGTCCGTTAACTACTAACAAAAAAAGGATAAAATTATGATAACAGAAAGTCAGTTTGGAAGATATTATGAAGATTTTACTGAAGGTGAGATAATCAGGCATACACCCGGAAAGACGATAACTGAGAGTGATAATAATTTGTTTTGTCTATTGACAATGAATCATCATCCTGTTCATCTGGATATAGAATATGCCAAAGGACAGGTTCATGGTCAGATCCTGGTAGTGGGAACTCTGGTATTTTCTTTAGTAGTAGGTATGACGGTAAGAGATATTTCAGGGAAAGCAATAGCTAATCTTGAATATAATCAAGTTATCCATCACAATCCAGTATTTATCGGGGATACAATCAGAGCAGAAACTGAGATATTAGAAAAGAGAATTTCAAGGAGCAAGCCTGATAGAGGAATTGTAACTGTGGAGACCAGAGCATATAATCAGAAGGATGAATTAGTATTGAGTTTTCAGAGAAATGTTCTAATACCGAAGACGAGAGCGTAATGACGGATAGAATGCGTGAAAACATGACTGCTTGCTATATGTCGTGATTCGAGACTCGTGATTCGTAACTAGTGATTTGTTACTCGTGACTCGTAGCTCGCTATTCGTGATTCGAGAAAAAAAGTAAGAATAAATGGAATAAGGAAATAATGATGTTAAATGAGAAAACAGTACTGGTAACAGGAGGGACAGGTTCTTTTGGCAAAAAATTCATCAAGACGTTGTTTGAGAGATATGAGCCAAAGAAAGTGATCGTGTATAGTCGGGATGAACTGAAGCAGTTTGAGATGCAGAATTCGGTTGATTTCAGGCATTATTACGAACAGAACCGGATGCGTTTTTTTATTGGAGATGTCAGAGACTTACCCAGATTAAAACTGGCGATGGAGACAGTGGATATAGTAGTTCATGCAGCAGCACTTAAGCAGGTTCCAGCTTGTGAATATAATCCTTTTGAAGCAGTGAAGACTAATATAATAGGTGGTCAGAATGTGATTGATGCCTGTTTTGCCAGCAATGTAAAGCAGGTGATAGCTCTCAGCACAGATAAAGCTGCTGCTCCTATAAATCTATATGGAGCCACTAAGTTATGCTCAGATAAGCTTTTTATAGCAGCGAATAACTATAAAGGCAAGCATGACATCAGGTTTTCCGTAGTTAGATATGGTAATGTGATGGGCAGTAGGGGTTCCGTGATCCCGTTTTTTATAAAGCAGCGAGAAAAAGGTGTGATCCCAATCACCGATAAACGAATGACACGGTTTAATATTACCTTACAGGAAGGAGTAGATTTTGTGCTCACGAATCTGGAACGCATGTGGGGTGGAGAATTGTTTGTGCCCAAGATTCCTTCATACCGGATATTGGATCTGGCTGAAGCAGTAGCACCGGAATGCGAGTTAAAGTTTTTGGGAATTCGACCTGGTGAAAAGATCCATGAGGAGATGATAACTATTACGGATGCTATCAATACTATTGAATTCGATGATTACTTTGTAATTTTACCATCAGTAGAGCAATGGGACACTGAGAAATTCCGTCTGGAAAGTAATAGTAAGCCTGGAAAATTCTGTGAGTTTGGCTTTAGCTATAATAGTGGTGAAAACGAGAAATTTCTATCAGTGGAGGAAATCAGGGATCTGGTAGAAAAGGGGATGGGGTAGTCACGAGGGTACGAAAACACGACAGTACGAAAACACGAAGGAATGAGGGAGTGAAGATTCGAAGAGGTGAAGAGGTGACTTTGAGACTGAGGGACTTTTTGAAAACTTGACTTCGTGACTGATAGACTGAATGACGGGGAGAAAACATGACTTCACGACGGATAGACTACTAGACTGATCGAAGGATGGACGGAATGAAGTTGAGAAGATGTGAGGATAAAAAAAATACAAATATGAGAAAGTTTATAAATTATGGTAAGCAGTGGATTGATGAAGCTGATATTAGTGCAGTGGTGGAAGTGTTGCAGAGTGATTTTCTTACGCAGGGACCGAAAGTTAAGAAGTTTGAAGACATTATCTGTGAATATACTGGAGCAGAATATTGCGTTGCAGTTAGTAATGGGACGGCAGCATTACATCTGGCGGTGTTATCACTTGGTATTGAAGAGGGTAAAGAGGGCATAACGACTCCCAATACATTTATTGCGACAGCAAATTCCATGATCTATAATGGTTTGAAGCCGGTATTTGCTGATATTAGAGAAGACACTTATTGTCTGGATATCAATGAAGTGAAAAAAAAGATAAATAATAATAGTTCACTTCTCGTGCCGGTACACTTTGCCGGACAAGTCTGCGAGATGCCTGAATTGCAGAAAATTGCCAAAGATAATAATTTGAGAATAATTGAAGATGCAGCCCATGCAATTGGGTCCAGATATGCTGATGGCTCGCGGGTAGGGAATTGCCGATATTCAGATTTGACCACTTTTTCTTTTCACCCGGTTAAAACAATTACCTGCGGAGAAGGTGGAGCAATTACTACTAATGATCAGGAATTGTATGAGAAACTGCTGTTATTAAGAAATCATGGAATTGAAAGGAATAAATCAAAATTCAAAATTAATCCGTCTTCGCAAAGTTACGCCGCGACAAGCAATTCAACATTTGAAAGAACCTGGTATCATGAGATGCAGGTTTTGGGTTATAATTACAGATTAACGGATATCCAGGCTGCTTTGGGTGTATCTCAAATGAGTAAACTTAATAGATTTATTGAGCGGAGAAGGGAAATAATCAAGTGTTATAATAAAGCATTCAAGGATATTGAATGGCTAAAGATACCTTATGAGCGGGAAGGATTGTTTTCCGCTTTTCATTTATATGTAGTGCAAATAGATTTTAATAAAATTGGCAAAACAAGAGAAATAGTGATGCATGAACTTCGTGAAAATGGAATTGGAACTCAGGTGCACTATATACCTGTGCATACTCAGCCTTATTATCAGGAGAATTACGGGTTCGGATGGGGTGATCAGCCCAAGGCAGAAAAGTATTATCTAAACGCTCTTAGTATTCCTTTATATCCACTAATGACTGATGATGATGTAGAATTTGTGATTGCGAAAGTAAGAGGACTGAAAAGTGAGTAAGAGATTGGCAATAATCCCAGCGCGAGGTGGGAGTAAAAGGATTCCTGGTAAGAACATCAAGGAATTTTTAGGTAAACCGATTATAGCATATTCAATCGAAGCGGCAATTAAAACAGGATTGTTTGATGAAGTGATGGTTTCTACTGATAGTGAGCAGATAGCAGAAATTGCCCGTAATTATGGAGCAAAAGTGCCATTTATACGAAGTGCAAAGAATTCTGATGATTATGCTGAGACTGCGGATGTGATCAGCGAAGTATTGGAAGAATACAGCAAGCAGGATATTAATTTTGAATATTGTTGTTGTATTTACCCAACATCTCCGTTAGTTAAAAATGAGTCTCTTTTAAAAGGATTTGAATTATTAGTAAAAGAGAAGTATGAATCTTTATTTCCAGTAGTGAGATATAGCCATCCAATTCAAAGGGCTTACAGGCTTGTAGCTGATAAACTAGTGATGAATAATAGAGAGAATTTAATAATCCGGACACAGGATCTGGAATCAAATTACCATGATGCCGGGCAGTTTTACTGGATGAAGGTGGAGTCATTCTATAAGAGCAAACAAATACTAACTCATAATACGGGGACAATTATTTTATCTGATCTTGAAGTACAGGATATTGACACATTAGAAGACTGGAAACTTGCCGAGATCAAGTATAAACTTCTGAAATAAAAAAATAGAATGAGAGTAGTAATTATAACGGAAGGCGGAGAAGCAATTGGCTTTGGACATGTGACGAGATGTGTATCAATTTATCAGTCATTTGTTAAGCACGGGATATTCCCTGAATTTATCATAGATGGAGATGAAGGCATCAATGACGTGATGCGAGGGATTGAGTATAATAATTATAACTGGAAACAGGATAAGGATGCCTTATATAAAGTTGTTGATGGTTGTGATATTGCTGTGATTGATTCATATTTAGCACCTGTGGAAATTTATGAGAGACTCAGCAAAATGGTAAAATTTCCCGTTTATCTGGATGATTACAGACGACTGGATTATCCGGCAGGTTATATATTGAACTGGTCAATAGCAGCAAAAGAATTAGGCTATCCAGACAGAAATGGCAAGAATCTATTAGGAATAGACTTCTTGATGTTACGCCAGGAATTTTGTGACGTGCCAGCCAGGGAAATATCCGAAGAAATCAAGACAGTATTGATCACATTTGGTGGCGATGATTTACATAATATGACACCATTGGTCATAGAGATGCTGAATAAGAATTTTCCTACATTGAAACAGAATATAATTCTTGGGAACAGCTTTTCTAAAGAGAATGTATCTAAAATTAGAAAAGTTGCAGGAAACAGGGCAATATTAAGGCAGAATTTATCCGCTGCGGAAATGAAAGAAATTATGCTTAATAGCGATATAGCAATAACCGCTGGTGGACAAACATTGGGAGAATTAGCCAGTTGCCGGTTACCGGCACTGGTTATAGCGATTGCAGAAAATCAGATGAACATTATCAGTGGCTGGCAGAAAGCAGGGTCAATTAGATATACAGGCTGGTGGGAAGAAGCAGGGTTATTAAATAAACTAAAAGAAGAAATCAATGCAATAAAAGGATGTGAAATTAGAGAACAAATGAGTGCTAATGGTAAAAGAGCGATACCAGATCAGAAGGAAGCACAATTATTAATACTCATTATGTGTAATAATTAATCAAATGCAAAATATAATAATATCCACTATAAAATCATGGAATATAGAAAATGCTTTAAAGCTTCAGCAGAATTTAGCAGAAAATTATACACTTACAATAATTCACAAACCTGATGATCTTACAATAGGGGAAGTGAAAAAGATCAATCCCCGCTATATATTTTTTCCTCACTGGTCATGGATGATCCCTGAGGAGATATACCGGAATTATGAATGTGTGGTATTTCATATGACAGATTTGCCCTATGGGAGAGGTGGCAGTCCTTTACAGAATTTAATAATAAGAAAAAAGTATGATACAAAACTTACTGCATTAGAAGCAAGTGAAGAGACAGACGGTGGAAGAATTTATTGCAAGCGGAAAGTAAATATCAAAACAGGAAGTGCTGAGGATATACTGAAGAGACTTTCAACAATAATATTTACAGAGATGATACCTAAAATTCTGACAGAGAATCCAACACCTGTTGAACAAGTTGGAGAAGTAATAAAATTCAAACGCAGAACACCCCGGGAGAGCAATGTTGAAATACTTAAAGAACTATCAACTGAGGATTTATATGATTTTATTAGAATGCTGGACGGAGAGGGATACCCTCAGGCATTCATAAAGATAGGAAATGTCAAAATGAGATTATCGAAAGCAGAATATAAAGATGGTAAATTAACTGGAAAATTTGAGGTTTCTAATGAGTGAAAAGAAGAGAATATTAATTGTAGCTGCCCATCCCGATGATGAAATATTGGGATGTGGGGGGACAATAGCGAGACTGGTATTGGAAGGATATGAGGCATATACACTAATTCTGGGAGAAGGCGCAACAGCAAGAGATGAACAACGTGAACCCGATAAAAGGTCGAATGAGATAATTACGTTAAAGACTCAGATGAAGAAGGCAAATAATATAATTGGTGTAAAGGAGGTTTTTTCTGAGAATTTACCTGATAATCGATTTGACACTGTTCCATTGCTTGATATCGTCAAGATAATCGAGTCTATAAAAGAAGAGATCAGCCCTGACATCGTTTTTACACATTATCGCAACGATTTAAATATCGATCATAAAATTACTAATCAAGCAGTTATAACAGCAACAAGACCTTTACCCAATGAGACTGTGAGAGAAATATATGCCTTTGAAGTATTGTCTTCTACAGAATGGAATTATCCATTAACATATCAACCTGATACATTTTATGATATTAGTAACACTCTGAAATATAAATTGTTGGCAATTAAGGAATATTATAATGAATTAAGGGATTTTCCGCATCCAAGGTCATTGAAAGCAATAAAGATGAAGGCGGAATTTGATGGGGTAAGAGTAGGCTTATCTATGGTAGAATCATTTAAATTAATAAGGTCAGTTAGATAGAGTTTTATGATAGAAAAAATTGCGATACTGATTTCTCTGGAAAGCTGGTTTAATAATTACTTGAGCAGATTGACAGCAGGTTTACACAAATATTGTCCAGAAGTAATAATTTTCCATAGGCATGAGGATATAAGCAAAGAATTTGAAATTGTATTTATAATCAGCTATTTTAGAATAATAGAAAAGAACTATTTAGATATGCATCAACACAATTTGGTAATCCATGAAAGTGATTTGCCAAAAGGTAAGGGATGGTCACCAATGTTTTGGCAGATTCTAGAAGGGAAAAACCAGATTCCTATAGTTTTATTTGAAGCAACTCCCGAGATAGATTCAGGAGAAATTTTTGTCAAAGACACCATTGAGCTAACAGGTTTTGAGCTAAATTATGAGTTACGGGAGAAGCAGGCATTAAAAACAATCGAAATTTGTGAAAGATATCTTAAGGAATACGATGATATTACAGAAAACTCCCAAGCTCAAAAAGGAATAGCAACATACTATCCTAAAAGAGAGCCCAAAGACAGTGAGTTGGATATAAAAAAAACAATTAAGGAGAATTTCAATTTACTGCGGATAGTCAACAATGAAGAGTATCCGGCTTTTTTTTATATAGATGGGCAAAAATATTTTATCACAATTTCAAAAGTTAAGGAGAGTGAAAAGGAATGAGGATGAACAAAACATTCATAGTCGCAGAGCTTTCAGCAAACCATAATCACGACTTTGAAATTGCCAAGAAAACTATATTTAAGATGAAAGAAAGTGGTACTGATGGTGTTAAACTGCAAACATATACAGCAGATACGATGACAATAGATTGCAATAATAAATATTTTACAATTAATAAAGGCACTTTATGGGATGGGAAAACTTTATATGAATTATACAAGGAAGCATATACTCCCTGGGATTGGCAACTGGAGTTAAAAAATTACTCTGAGGAATTAGGCATGATTTGTTTTTCTACTCCTTTTGATGTTACAGCAGTTGATTTTCTTGAAAAAATGAATATGCCAATATACAAAGTTGCCAGTTTTGAAATACAGGATATCCCATTGATAAAATATATAGCCAGTAAAGGGAAACCAGTAATATTATCAACCGGGATAGCAACCTTGGGTGACATTGATGAAGCTGTAACAGCCTGCCGAAGTATGGGAAACAATCAGATTACTCTATTAAAATGCACTTCGGCATATCCCGCACCTATAGAAGAGGCAAATTTATTAACAATTCCCAATCTGAAAGAGACGTTTGGTGTAGAAGTGGGGCTATCAGATCATACAATGGGTTTTGCTTCTGCTGTAGCGGCTGTAGCACTAGGAGCGACGGTGATCGAGAAGCATTTTATTCTGGATCGCAAACTGGGAGGACCCGATGCGGCGTTTTCGATGGAACCTGCAGAATTTAAAATAATGGTTAATAGTATTCGGGAAGTGGAGAAGGCATTAGGATGCGTGAGTTATGAGATAAGTGAAAAAGTTCAAAAGAGCAGGATATTTTCCAGGTCTTTATTTGTTGTAAAAGACATTAAAAAAGGAGAATTGCTAAGCGAGGAGAACGTGAGATCCATCAGACCAGGATTTGGAATGCACCCTAAACATTTACCTAATGTATTGGGCAAGAAAGCTCGTCGGGATATTACTAGAGGAACTCCTTTAACGTGGAAACATATTGCAGAATAAAAGATATGAAAAGAATATTATATAATACCTGTATAGCTGATCCGTGGTTGAAGGTAGCGGAGCGATTGCAGGAAGAGCAGGATTGGAATCCGGTTTACTGGATAGGTTATCATGATGATAATTCATGTAACTTGGTTCCCGAGATGTTTTCTGGTGCGATTTACCACGAATATTTTTCAGCCTGGAAAGGAAACTTTCCTGAAGAGATAGCAGCGTTAATTGAAAATTATACAGTAGATCCGGATTTTATGCGAGAACTTGCCAGTTTTGAATTGCAGGGACTGAAGATCATGGACAGGATGGATATGGATGGCAGAAGTTTCAGTTATATTGAACGACAGCAGCTATTTAGGAAATTACTCAGAAACTGGCTAGCTATTATTTATCATCTTAAGATAGACATTATGATCAGTGCATCCGTTCCGCACCGGAGTTATGATTTTACACTTTATCTTGTATGCCGCAAGCTTGGGATTCCTGTAATCAGTTTTATTATGACTCCCTTTTCTCATAACGGCAGGATAATTGGACTTAAAGACATTTATGAGATTCCAGCAAAAATTGGAGAAAATTATCAGGAAATCACAAAAGAATTTTTGCAGATTGAATTAAGTGAAGATATTAATGATAGACTGGAGAGAGTACAACAACAATATAAGCAGGCAGTTCCAGGATATATGAATGAGCACCAGAAATATCATCGTAAAAAACCACATTTCTGGAGCTTAGTAAAAAAAATATTTTATGAAATTAGAGACGAACCTTCACGCTGGTTAGGTGCAGATGGTTTTATCCGCAAAGGATTTCCAAATTATGTGAAGCATCCCAGAAGGGACATTGAAGATCGAGGATATGGGTTGGTTCCCTATATGCTGAAGAAATTATCCCGACTCAGGTATTTAAACCAATTAAGAATGGAATACGAGAAAAACAGTAGTGCTCCTGATTTCAAGATCCCTTATGCGTTTTTTGCCATGCATTATCAGCCAGAAGCAACATCAGTGCCTTTAAGCGGGATATTTTATGATCAGCTTTATATAATTGAGTTATTATTGAAATACTTGCCTGAAGACTGGTTTATTTATGTGAAGGAAAATCCCTTACAGTTTAATCCGATTGCAGAAGGTTATACCAGCAGATCCCTGCGCTTTTATCGAGATGCAGTTAGAAACCCGCGAGTTAAATTGATTCCAGTATCAGATGATCCATTTGAGTTGATTGATAATGCGGAAGCAGTTGTAACCTTGACAGGAACTATCGGCTGGGAAGGGATGGTTAGGGGAAAGCCAGTGATATGCTTTGGCAGTACATGGTATGAAGGATTTACAGATGGTGTATTAAAGGTCAAAGATGATAAGACGATAGCAGAGATGACAGATTTTATATATAAATATAAGTTTAGTGAGGAAAAATTGAAAAGCTATTTAAAAGCAATAGAGAATCATTCAATCAGAGCATATTTTTACCGAGGTTTACAGAAACATCTGAAAATGGAAGAAAAAGAATGTGTGGATAATCTTGTTAGATATATAATAAATCAAATTACATAATATGGATAAATTTTGAAGAATAAAAAGGTCTCTGAGTTCATTTTTCCAATGGAGATTTCCGATCCGAAAGATAATAATAATTCCAGTATTATAGTATATGGAAATCCACTTCATTGTAATACTGAAAAGTTAATACATGAATATAAGATAAAAGAAATTAATAAATTTTTGCAATGGCAATTACGGTATTCGTTTGGTAATTATGTAATGATAGATTTGAAAAATGAACCCAGTAAAATCATCATAATCATTACCTCACCAGGATTTTGTGGCGGATATAAATATCAGTCAAAGAATGGAATTATCTTAGCAACTGTTTTATCTGATTTATTAGAAAAATCAAAGGAAACAATAGAAATAAACGAAGCAGTACTGGAGAGATCATTAAATGTAGATCCAACTCATAACCTGCCAACTCAAACAGTTTTTATGGGAGTTGAACGGTTACTTCCTGCGATGATTTTAGAAATAAGTGGGAATGAAGTAATTTCAGAAAAAAGTTACCTGACAATGGATGTGGAAGCTCCACTGAGTTTCACAGAAGCACTGGAAGAGACAATACAATGTCTACTAAAGAATTATGATCCTGAACAAATAACTCTAATGTATTCAGGAGGTATAGACAGCAGCACCTTGTTTGCTGGGTTAGACAAGTTCAGTAATGGAAAATTCAAGCTATTAAGTTTTGATTATAGGAATTTTACTAATCATCCATTAAGAGCAAAGCGAATTGCTGATGAAATGGGATATAAAGTAGAAGAAGCAGATTTCATCAAGATATCAGAAAGTGATGAATATTGTGAAAAACTTGAGCAGCTATTAGAAAAAGATATAATTAATCCCTATAATCCATCCTGGGCAGTGCCCTCAAGAAGTGGAAACAAAGAAGAAATAGTGATTTCAGGGCAGAATTTTGATTCCCTTGCCATATTAGATATGCGTCGCCAACAATTATCACGGACATTATATTTACTGAAAACAGGAAATATAATATCTGCTGGCTTAGATATTCTGTGGAATATTCAGTTTAGTGATTTCTTTCTTAATGAGAATTTTCGAAAAATATATCTTTCATTAATACCAGCAAAATATGGAGAGGAAAAAGGAAGAGCAGATTTTCTCAGTTTTTTACAGGGATTTATTTCTACAGGAAAACCAGGAAGAATTAAAACATCTGATCGAGATCTAACGGAGAAAGCAATAGATTCCTTTTATAAGATTGTTTCGACAAATAATCAAAGTCTATTAACAGATATATTATATTATTATTATTATCAATTTAATTGCAGTCACCTTATAACAAAATTTACTTTAAATACTAATGTAGAATTAATTTTACCGGCGTTAAATGGGCCGATTAGATCATATTTTTTTAACCAAAAGAGAAATCTTTTCACAATATTATCTCCTAAGGAGGAATTAATAAGAAGCTTTAATGACATTACAGGGAGAAATTTTTATAAGCTGATAAATGGGAGAGAATTAAAAAATAGAAGAACTTCATCATTAAAAAAAAGAAATTCAAGGTTACTGGAAAGGAATATTTTTTTACTTGATTCGGGAGATTCTAAATTATTAGATAAAATTAAAAACAAGGCATTAAGGGAAAGATTTAGAGAAAGTAATAGAAAAATTCTGGGTAAAATAAAAATTAATGAAGGGCTTACAAAAAGAGAGATTGAGCAAGGGGTATTGTTCGTAAATTTTGAAAAAATTTTACGGAACGTTGAGGGAGAATAACATAATAGCAATGTTTAACCGAGTAAAAAAAAATCCCGTATTAACAAATGCTGGGATATATGTTATATCAACAGTTATTAATCAAGCTTTACCCTTTTTATTATTGCCATTGTTAACCAGGTATCTTAATCCAAGGGAATATGGATATGTAGCTTTATATCAACTTTATTTTGCATTCTCCAATATCTTATGTGGGAGCCAGACAACTTTCAATATTTCCAAGAATTTTTATACTCATGATAAAGAATCAATGGCAAGATTAATTTCCAATTTAACTATTATCTCATTAATAGCTACATCCTTGATTTTATTACTGATTCATCTGGTATTACTAACATTCGGGAATATATTTTCTTTTCCAGAGAAGTGGATATATATTTTGCCTGCCGTATCATTTTTTTCAAATATTGGCTTATTTAACGTAGTTGTACTGCGAAACCGGCAAAGAGCGATGGATTTTGGTAAATTTCAATTAATATTAACAACAATGAATGTTGGCTTATCAATTTTTTTAATAGTAATTTTTAAGCAGGGTTGGGAAGGACGCGTTAGAGGAATTTCGATTGCATATATTATCTATGGAATTGTAGGTCTTTACTATCTGATTCGTACCGGATATTTTCAAATAGATATTAATCGTAACACGATCAGGGATATAGTGGAAGTCACATCATTTTTAGTTCCGAGTGCATTTTTATTTAAGATTATAGATCACAGTTGGAAAATCTTCATTAACAATAGATTCGGTAAATACGAGGTTGGAATTTATAATATATCATTCAGTATGGGTATGATTGTTTTTTTTTTATCTTTATCAGTATTTCAATCACTGGAACCTTGGTTATATGAGAAACTATCGCAAACAAGCAGAGACATTGAAAAAAGCATAATGAGAGTAATTCTGTTATATTTTACAGGACTTTTATTATTAGCTGGATTGATATCAATATTTTCAGGATTTATTATCCGTTTGATGACGACTCCTGAATATTACAGCGCGTCGCATTATGTTATATGGATTTCATTTGGCTTTGCTTTCTGGGGTATTTACTCTATTTTTGTTCCTTTTATTATAAAACGGGATAAACAGAAAGTGCTTTTATTAATAACCCTGATAGGGGCGATTGTTAATCTCAGCAGTAATTACATATTAATTCAGTCTCATGGGTTAGCCGGAGCCGGACAATCCTTTCTACTAACTTACCTGGTAATGTTCATACTGATATCCATTTATGTAAGTAAGTTATATGATTTACACTGGGTTGGAATGATAAAACAAGGTATAAAAAAAGCATGATTTCGGGGAAGTATTTCGTGAATACCAAAACAGGTTTGGATTTAAAGGCAATGCTGCGAAATTATCCCTTCAGAACGGAAGTGATTGAAGGAATTCAAGCTAGAAAATTACAAAAATTATTGAATACTGTTTATCGGGACGATGAATTTTACAGAGAGAAATGGGATTCAGTAAATTTTAAACCAGGGGATATAAGATGTAAGGAGGATTTGAAATATCTGCCGGTAATCACTAAAGAAGAATATCGTGATTATACAAATAATAAAATTGCCCTGCATCCTCAAAAATATCATAACTATTATAAAGACGGGACAAGCGGCAGTACGGGAATTCCCTTAAAGATATACCGGACCTGGGATGAAAGAGCTTATATGCTGGCAAAGTATATGAGAGCACTTTTTTTGAATAATTATAAAATAACTTACAACACGTTCAGCCTTCCATCACCTCACAGATTACAAAAAAAAGATTCCCTGCTGCAATATCTGGGAATTATGAAGAGAACCTGTATTTCATATATATCTCCGGTGGAAGAGATGGTGAGAGCATTCAGGAAAAGTCGTTATGATTTTATTTACGGAAATAAAGCCCAGCTCCTGGAAATGGCTCTCTATATCCGCAAGAATAACCTTGAGATCAGTAAACCGAAATTATGCTTATGCGCCGGAGAGATTTTAGACAAAAATTCGAGAGAGATAATTACTGACGTATTCGGTGAGTCAGGATTTTTTGAAGTATATGGCGGAGTGGAATTTAATAACCTGGCTTTTCAGATTGCGGGGGAAGATTATTTTCATTTTAATCACGATACTAATATACTGGAACTGGAAGAAGACGGAAATTTGAGTTCTGACAATGGTAATTGCATCATAACAGATCTTCATATAACTTCATTTCCTTTAATACGATATAGATTAGGTGACTGGCTGGAAACCGGGATCAAAGATGGCATGAGGGTGATAAAAAAGGTCGGAGGCCGCCAGGACGACTGGGTTATCACAGAATCAGGAAAGCGTATTCCCTTTCATCATTTTTATGAAGTTATGGATAAAGTTCCTTCCGTATTAAAATACCGCTTTATTCAGGAAGATCTGAAATCAGTGAAAGTGGAATTAGTATTAGATGAGAATGCAGATATCAGCTCTGTAACCGGTTATCTTGAGGATCTATTAAAAAACAGCATAGATAATAAAATAAGATATATGATCAAAGTAGTAAATAACATTGAACCTGAGAAAAACGGGAAACTCCGTCTCTTAATTTCTAAGGTAAATAATCAGGAGATAATATGAGTAAAAAGGCAGCAAAATCGGAGACGAATTCGGAACTGGAACGGACATTGTTTTTTGAAAAACAGGCAGAGAGTATTGCGCGTAAATTTGGGGCACGTAGGATCACAACTCATATATGTTCGAATAGAGATGAAGGTCAAAGACAGGTTATAACTTTGATAAATGAGGAATTAAAAAAGAAAGGCAAATTACGGATCGGGATCTCTGATAGTGTCACTCTTCACCAGACAGGCATAATTTCAAAATTAGAGGAGTTAGATTCAGTAAGCATTATCAATCCGTTTATACGTTTAGAAGATGGTAAATACGAGATATTTTCTGATCAGCCGGAAGGGAGCCTTGATCTTCCCAAAGAAGAATATTACCAGAGGATGCAGAAACATTATGATATGATGAAGGATTCTGTGCAATCAGATATATTTCTTACAGGTGCTAATGCAATTACTATGCAGGGACAAATAGTATCTACTGATGGGACCGGAAATCGAGTCAGCGGAATGATCTTTGGTCCGGAAAAAGTGTTCGTGATCGTGGGCAGGAATAAGATCTGTAAGGATCTGAATGCTGCTATGGAAAGGAACAGGAATGTGGCTGCACCCTTGAATTACTTCCGGCATAATGTGAAGCATCACAACCGTTTTGATAATCCGTGCATGAAGCTGGGGTATTGTGTGGATTGCAATTCTCCTCGCAGAGCCTGCCTTAAAACGGTGATCATTGATGGTGAGATCGAATTAAAAAAAGACAGAATACATGTAATTCTGATAAATGAGGATCTGGGGTTATAAGATATGGAAAAAAAGCAATACTCCGTTGTAATACCTGTATATAACAGTGAGAAAACTCTTGGTGAACTTACTGAAAGACTTATTAAAGTATTTCATAAGCTACAAAGCAGTTTCGAGATCATCTATGTGAATGATAACAGCAGGGATAATAGTTTTGGGGTTTTACAGGAACTGCAGCAGAAGTATTCCGGAGAACAGATCACAGTAATAGATCTAACCAGGAATTACGGACAGCAGAATGCCATTATGTGCGGCTTTAAATACAGCAATGCCGAATACATAATAAATATGGATGATGACCTGCAGAATCCCCCTGAGGAGATCCCGAAACTGATCGCTAAAATTGCCGAAGGATATGATGCGGTCTGGGGGAATTACAGCCGGAAGCAGGATAAAAGTTATAAGAATCTGGGGAGTATCATATTCCGTAAATTGAATCATAAAATATTCAAGACAGGGAAAAATCTGAAGTTTACCAGCTTCCGAATATTCAAAAATGAGATCATTCAGCAGGTAATAACTTATAAAACCACATTCCCCTATATAACCGGCATCGTGCTTACAATAACCTCAAACGTAACCAATGTGGAAGTCGAGCATCTTGAAAGAAAACAGGGGAGATCGAATTATACTTTTAAAAAGCTGATCAAGCTGTCTTTGAATCTATTGGTTAATTATTCCACTATCCCTTTAAGGTTATTTGGTTATATAGGATTATCAGTTTCCTTCATTTCGATGATAATTGGCACCATCTATTTATTAAGGCAGTTACTCAATGGTCGGGCTCCGGCAGGCTGGACAAGTTTGATCGTGCTGGTATCGTTTTATAATTCTCTGATATTAATAATATTTTTCGTGTTAGGTGAATATATTTCCCGGATATTGAAGGAATCAGGAGATATCCGGGCATATTCAGTGCGGGAAGTGATAAAATGAAAAAGAGACTTTTAATTGTAGGGGGACATGGCAGTGGGGAAATAGCCATGTCAGTTTTTCAAGAGATGAATGCTGTTACCCAGGAGTGGGAAATACTCGGATTTTTAAATGATATCCGGAAGCTTGGTGAGTATTTAGGGAAATATCCAGTTCTTGGCAGCTCTGAGGAAGTGAAAGACTTTGTGGATAAGGGATATTATATACATTATACTTTGCACTTGAATGCTAAAAACAAGGAAGAAAGGATCAGGCATTTTGAAAGTTATAAAATACCTTTAGAGGCAAATGCGACAGGAATACATCCTCGAAGTTATCTTGATCCCTCTACGGAAACAGGTTATGGAGTCTTGATATGCGCGAATGTCTGCACTTCCTTTGGTGTGAAGATTGGAAATTATATTCATTGTTATACTAATTCATTCCTTGGTCATGATACAATAGTGGGAGATTATTCAACGGTAGCAGCTCATTCAGTGATTGGAGCAAGAAACAGGATTGGCAAAGGTGCCCATATTGGACTAAATTCTACAACTCGAGAAGAAGTGACAATTGGAGAATATGTCATAGTCGGCATGGCAGCAGTAGTGCTGAATGATGTGCCGGATAGAGAGTTAGTGGTCGGTAATCCGGGGCATCTTTTAAGGAAATAAAATTATGCGAATACCATATAATAAGCCCTATTTATCGGGAAATGAAATAGAATATATTACAGATGCCGTGAAACGAGGGCATATATCGGGTGATGGATATTATACCAGGCTATGTCATCAATACCTGGAGAATAAATATAATTACAGGAAAGTGCTGCTGACTCATTCCTGTACGGCAGCATTGGAGATGGCAGCGATCCTGGCAGGTATTAAGCCAGGAGATGAAGTGATCATGCCATCGTTTACTTTTGTTTCAAGTGCTAATGCTTTTGTGCTCAGGGGAGCGAGGATAGTATTTTGTGAAAGCAGTAAAGAGCATCCGAATATGGATATAGATCATCTGGAAACATTAATAACCAGCAAAACTAAGGCTATTGTTCCGGTTCATTATGCAGGGATGGCATGTGATATGGATCGGGTGATGGAGATTGCAGCGAGATATAATCTTTTTGTGATTGAAGATGCAGCTCAGTGCATTGATGCATTTTATAAGGGAAAACCATTAGGTGGAATTGGTCATTTTGGTTGTTTCAGTTTTCATGAGACGAAGAATATACAATGCGGTGAAGGCGGGCTTTTAATAATCAATGACGGTAGATTTATAGAAAGAGCAGAGATCATCAGGGAGAAAGGTACGGATAGGAGTAAGTTCTTTAGGGGAGAGATTGATAAATATGGATGGGTGGATATTGGGTCATCGTATCTGCCATCGGATATGAATGCTGCCTATTTATATGCACAACTGGAAAATTCCGAAGATATAATGAGAAAAAGAGTGGAATTGTGGAATAGATATTATGAGGACTTAATTGACTTAGAGACTCAGGGACTTCTGAGACTGCCTGAAATACCTGTGGGAAGCAGTAATAACGGTCATATTTTTTATATAGTATGTAATAATCCACATGATAGAAACCAATTACTGGAATTCCTTAAAGAAAGAGGGATTGGGGCTGTTTTTCATTACCAGGCGTTGCATCAATCTAAAATGATGGCAGGTTTATATCAAAAAGAATTACCTGAAGCTGAAAGATATACGGGGTGTCTGCTGAGGTTGCCGCTTTTTTATGAGTTGAGTCTTGAAGAGCAGGAGTTTGTGATAGAGGCGGTGAGGGGGTTCTTCAAGCGTGAGTCGTGAGTCGTGAGTCGTGAGTCGGAAGTCGTGAGTGGTGAGTCGGATGCGTGAGTCGTGAGTGGTGAGACGTGAGTCGGAATTTGAATAGGGGGAGAAGTCGTGAGACGTGAGTCGAAAAGGAGGAAAAAATGAATCATAAAGATTTGGATGTTTGGCAGAAAAGTATGGATTTTGTAGTGGAATTATACAGAATTACTAATCAATTTCCGAAAGAAGAAAAATTCGGACTAGTTGATCAATTACGAAGAGCTGGTGTTTCTATTTCGTCAAATATTGCTGAAGGTTCTGCAAGAGGCAGTGATAAAGAATTTATTCGGTTCCTTTATTTTGCTTTAGGTTCAGCATCTGAAGTTGAAACACAAATAATATTATCACATAGATTAGGATTTATAAGTAATCAGATCGAAGATGATCTTTTAAAAAAAAATGGTAATATCAAGAAAATGCTTATAGGCTTGATAAAGTACATAAAAGGAAAGTCAGAATGATTTCGATTAACAACTCACGACTCACGACTCACGCACCAAAGGTGCTAGTTACTGGTGCTGACGGCTTCATCGGGAGTCATCTTACGGAGGAACTGGTCAAGCGCGGGTACCAGGTACATGCCTTTGTGTATTATAATTCATTTAATTCCTGGGGCTGGATTGACTCTTTTGATAAAGAGATCAAGGATCAGATCGAGATATTTGCCGGGGATATCCGTGATCCTAATGGCGTGCGTGAGGCAATGAAAGGGATTGATACCGTTTTTCATCTGGCAGCATTGATTGCGATCCCGTTCAGCTACCATTCCCCGGACAGCTATATTGATACCAATATCAAGGGAACTTTGAATGTTCTGCAGGCAGCTCGAGATCTGGGTACAGAGCGTATTCTGGTTACTTCCACTTCTGAAGTATATGGAACTGCACAATATATCCCGATAGATGAGAAACATCCCAGGCAGCCGCAATCACCTTACAGTGCCAGTAAAATTGGGGCAGATTGTATTGCAGAATCTTTTTATCGTTCTTTCGGGAGTCCAGTAACAATTGTGCGTCCTTTTAATACTTATGGACCCAGACAATCAGCCCGGGCTGTGATACCAACTATTATTACCCAGTTACTTGCCGGGATAACTGAAATAAAACTGGGTGCTTTGCATCCAACCCGGGATTTTATTTATGTTAAGGATACTGTGGAAGGATTTATAAAAATAGCTGAAGAAAGTAAAACTATTGGAGAAGACATCAATATAGCCTCCGAGAGCGAAATATCAATTAGAGACCTGGCAAGAGAGATAATCAATCAAATCAATCCGGAAGCGCGAATAATTACTGAGGAAGAAAGATTGCGTCCTGAAAAGAGTGAAGTATATCGATTGTATGGTTCAAAAGCGAAGCTGGAAGAACTAACAGGTTGGCATCCGCAGACATCACTCAAAAAAGGACTGAAAGAGACTATTGAATGGTTTTCTTCTGAGAAGAACTTGAGAGGTTATAAGGGGGGGTATGTTCTTTGAGGTTTTGGGTTAAGAGTTACGAGTTACGAGTTACGAGTTACGAGTTAAGAGTTATGAGTTATAAGTTAGGAGGTTAAGATGATGCATAAAGACTTAGAAGTATGGAAGGAAAGTATTAAACTAATAAAAAAGGTTTATCAAATAACTGCTTCGTTCCCTAAAACTGAAAACTATGGGCTAACTTCTCAGATCCGACGAGCTGTAGTATCTGTTGCATCAAATATTGCCTGCCCCGTGTAATATAATGTATTTTGTATATGTGCTGAGAAGTATGAAAGACGGTAATATGTATATTGGTTTTACAAAAGATTTAGAGGAGAGA